>CAMWSZ010000536.1 GCA_947177005.1 uncultured Clostridia bacterium
GCGCCGTTTATACCGCACAGTCCGCTGTCAACATCACGAAAACCGTTGTGCAGGCTATCAAATAGCTTTCACATCAACTATATGTTTGTTCGGACAGGCATTTGCACAGTACATCAATACCACGCTTGATTTCTTCCAAAGTAATATTCAAAGGCGGCATGATTCTGAGCTTCGTCTTAGCGGTCAGAATTAGCAGGCCATTTTCTGCGCAGCGGCTGGCGATCTCCCGCGCATTCAGTCCCTCTTTGAGTGTCACACCAATCATTAACCCCAGACCGGACACATCAGCAACCCCAGGTAAAGTTACCAGAAGCCCTTTCAGGTGTGCCGCCTTAGCGGAAACGCTGGATAAAAATCCTTCCGTACAAACCTGTTTCAACACCTCAATACCGCCGGCGCAGACAACAGGATTGCCTCCGAACGTGGAGCCGTGCTGTCCAGGCTGAAAAATTTCACCAGAGGTTTTATCCATCAGAATCGCGCCAATAGGAAGTCCAGCCCCCAGCCCTTTTGCAAGCGTAATGATGTTAGGACGGATATGGTACTGCTCACAGCAAAGGAATGTTCCCGTTCTGCCGATGCCAGTCTGTACTTCGTCCACAATCAGAAGAATGTCGTTTTCTTTGCAGAGCGTTTCCAGATACTGCGCGTACTCTTTGTCCAGAACCGTTACACCGCCCTCGCCTTGAACAAGCTCCACCATGATACCGCATACAGAATCGTCAATCGCATCAGACAACTGCTGCCGGTCATTGATGGACACATATTGGAAGCCTTCTGTAAAAGGGAAAAAGTGTTGATGGAACGAATCTTGTCCGGTAGCAGCCAGCGTAGTGACCGTCCTGCCGTGGAAAGAATTGCGCAGGGTGATGATCTGATGACAGTGATCGCCTTTTTTCTCTCTGCCATATTTTCTTGCCAGCTTGATTGCGCCTTCGTTCGCTTCTGCTCCAGAATTACAGAAAAAAACTTTGGAGTACCCGGTAATCTCGCACAGGCGTTCCGCCAGCAGCACATCGGGCAGGGTGTAAAACAAATTGGACGTATGCTGCACCAGATGGAGCTGTTCCGTAACGGCCTTTACCCAGCCTTCGTTGCAGAAGCCCAAAGCGTTTGCACCAATGCCGCTTCCGAAGTCGATGTACTCTTTTCCATCGAAGTCCTTCACTGTGGCTCCGCAGCCGCTCTGGACAGCAACAGGGAAGCGGTTATAGGTGTGAGCTACATATGTGCTGTCTTTGCTGAAAACATCTTGGTTTGTCATAGTTACCTCCACTTTCACTTGCAGATTTTGTTATGCTAAAATGCTGTATACACATTCCAGCAGAGTTATGGCTAAAATGATATTGATTAGCCTGTAATGCCGGAGATAGACCTTTTGGATAACGACTCCTGCGCCGATCCAAGTTGTGGTAGCAATTGTTCCGATGGTAGCGATGATGAGTTCAAAGAGGAGCAGTACCAACAAAGACGTGCTGTAATTTGTCACATATCCGGTCAAGGCTGTAATGCCAAACAGATAGATTTTTACATTAACAAATTGCAGCAGGAAGCCTTTCCAAAAGGATGCTGACTGATCTCTACTGTTCCCATCCGGGCGGCTGAACGCAATATGAACAGCCAACCAGAGAATGTATGCAGCGCCAACATATTTCATTACTCCCAGCACTCCAGGCAGAAATGCGCTGACACCATACACAAACATCGCACAGATTATCTGAACGACATAATAACCGGCAAAAATACCCAGAAACAGAGGATTTCCCTTTTTCCATCCATAGCTTGTTACCGTATTCAGTGCAAGAATATTCCCCGGTCCTGGAGTAAACGCATTAATTACGGAATACACAAAAAAATTACCTATCACATAGCCCGGCATGACCACGCCCCCTTCCGCTCGTTATTATACAGCGAAATGCTATGAGATAGGTAATACAGATTGCTTATGCTAAAGCATAGGGTGAGCCTATGTTTTATCTATACGAACACCAATCTTCCTTTCTGGTATGCTTAAAACAAATTATGCTCCGTGCCAGCAATTTGGCAGGGAGCATAATCCGGAATAATTCTAATTCTTCGCCGGTGTATCTCCGGCATATTGCGTCTCAAATTTTCTCAGGAAATCGACCAGGTAGCGGACTCCTTCTATCGGCATGGCGTTAAAGATGGAAGCCCGCAGGCCACCCACGCTTTTGTGCCCCTTCAGGTTCTCACATCCAGCGGCTTTAGCAGCGGCAACCACTTTGGCGTCCAGATCTTTATCGCCAGTGACGAAGGGGATGTTCATCAGGGAGCGGGAGCCCTTCTCCACGGTGCCCCTGAACAACTTCGAGCTGTCCAGGAAGTCGTACATAACCTTGGCCTTGTCGATGTTCATCTTTTCCATGACCTCCAGACCGCCGATGCTCTTGAGGTACTTGAAGACCTTGCCGCAGACGTATATGGCCCAGCAGTTGGGGGTGTTGTACATGGAGCCGTTGTCCGCGTGGGTCTTGTAGCTCATATAGAGGGGGGTCTTGGGGTCCAACTCCACATCGTCGCGGATCAGGTCCTCACGGATGATGACCACTACCATACCGGCAGGGCCGACATTCTTCTGCACACCGGCGCAGATCAGGCCGTAGTCGGATACGTTGCAGGGCTTGGCGAGGAACATGGAGCTTTGGTCGCTGACCAGCACATGACCCTTGGTGTCGGGCAGCTTGTTCCAGGTCACGCCGTGGATGGTCTCATTCTCGCAGATATACACG
>CAMWSZ010000537.1 GCA_947177005.1 uncultured Clostridia bacterium
CCTCCGTCCGTTTTGGTTATTATTGACATTTACACGGTTTGTTATTCACCCTCAGCCAACAGGATCACGCAGATATTGAGTAATGGCGGTTCTCGTCCGATTTATTCATAATCTGTCGGCAATGAGGGAATATTATTTCTTGGGCAGAGTGATCGGAGAGATTCCCAGTTTGTCAAATTGAGCAAAAATCTTTTTTATTTGCCGGTCATCAACATGAGTATAATGTTCTTTCAATTTTCGGGTGGCAGTGCTTAGTCCAGCACTGTCACTCGTCTTTTTCAGCAAATATAATATTTGTCCTTGTAAAAGGTCATCTTTTACCTTTTCCTGTATAGTTTTCTTCGCTTTCTCATATGAGACGATTTCCCCGGTAAACGGGTACATTTTTCCCTGATAATCTGCTATGAGCGCTTCTCCCTGATCGTAGCCAGAACGCAGCATCTCATACAGTGAAGCATCCCGGTTCAAACCCAATTTCTTCAAAAATGCCTCGCGTTTCATGCTGACTTCAAAGCGAAGGATATTCTCATCTTTCAATTTCTTCGGGTATCGGTGATTGGTCTTCAGTTCGTGTACTTTGTCATAAGCTTTTACTATGACGCTGCTGGATTTTTTGGAGTTTTTCCGCTTGCTTTTCACCATAAACAGATAAGGATTCAACTTCTTGTCCTTGTTGGGAATCACCTCAAATCCTTTAGGGATAATTCCCTTCCGGAACTGCCGTATCTTGGTAACGGGATCGTAGCTGCTATCTCCCCACTCATTCAATGTTACATCCATCTGGCATAAGCTCAGATCCGTTGAGTGAACAGAATCCAGGCCAAGCATATCAAATACAATCGAAAGTCGCTTCTGCAACTCGTCAACCGCTTCCGGGGTAGGAATCCACAGCTTCACCGGCTGATATTTCCCGGATAGAAGTGTACTGGGATTGATAACAAATCCGATTCCATTAGAATGGTTATGCGACTGATAAATACGAAGACGGATACCATCTTCCACAAAGTAGGTGCATTTCAAATGACGATCAATATTATAGTAGTCACTCTTGGTCTCATAAATTTCCCCGCTATCCATCAACCGTTCAATCACCTTCTGTACTTCGGTATACTTCAGATTCTTCAAGTACAGCTCTATCGTATGGATTCCGTAAGTTTTGCTTATCTTGACCTTACTCATTCTGCTCACCTCCTAGCCCTTTGGCAATTGGTACAGTGACGGCAGGTTGTCGGATGATCTTCGCCCAGCGCTTGCAATACCTGCTGCATCAAGCATTTGCCGCTCTCAGCGATAGACACCATCTCATCTAGCCGGTCATCCTGCCAGTTGCGAACAGTCTTAGACAGGTTCTCTTTGTCCAGAATATAACGGTTCAGGTCAATGTCATCAGGATGATACAGTAGCACAGCATGAGATTTTTTACCGTCACGACCGGCACGGCCTATCTGCTGGTAATAGTCAATAACGCTGAGCGGAAGGTTAAAGTGGATGACCAGACGGATATCCGGCACATTGATTCCCATTCCGAACGCTGTAGTAGCCACCATGATACGTTTAGAGCCGTTAATGAAGCGCATTTCGTGTTTTTCGCGCTTATCCGTGTCCACATACGCATGGCACTTTACAACGTCACCAGGGAACTTTTTCGATAGATAGTTGGATACGATATCAACATTTTTGCGGGTTGCACAGTAGACCACAACACGTCCGTCTTTGCCGTATTTCTTGATATTGTAGCTTGTCCGTGACAGCCGCTTCTTGATATCTGGATTTGTGATATCTTCTTTCAGCAGGGTAATATTGTTGCGTTCCAGACTTGTGACAGTGATCTTTGGCCTCTTCATTCCCAACAAGTTACAGATAGCATCCCGATACTCTGGCGGTGCTGTAGCCGTAAACGCTGCAATCATCGGACGGCGGGATAAATCCTTGATAAAGCTCTTGATTTCCAAATAAGCAGAACGGAACGTATAGCCCCAGTCCAGTGTGCAGTGGGCTTCATCCACCACTACAAGCCACGGCGGATGATACTTTACTTCACGCAGAAATGCCGCTGTCCGTAACTGTTCAGGCGTAGTATACAGTATGGTGATCTCGTTTTTAGAAAGTTTGTTTAAGATGTCATCGTGCTTGTTTTTATTACGTCCTGTGAGCATTTCGGCAGCTACACCGAGTTCTTGCAACTGGTACACTTGGTCCGCAATCAGGGCTAATGTCGGTTCGATCACTAGTGTCCACTTGTTGTTGCGGTTGACGATTGCCGGTATCTGGTAGATTGCCGATTTGCCGAATGATGTCGGTGCAATCACCATTGTATCATAGCCGTCCAGAAGATGATTGATTGCTTCAATCTGCTTGTTGTATGGTTTGCCGGGGATTTGCAGTTCCTTCCATGCAGCTTTTACTGCATTTCTTGTTTTCATAAAAGAATTACTCCTTTCCAGAATTAACGCTTGGTGCTTTGGCGGCACCCGCTTATAATCCTGTTAAGGAGCAATCATTTTTTAATGTGTTATGGTGAAGGTTTTGTCTTTTTCACTCAAGATGGTAGATTTCGCCTAAAGTGGCCTGAGATGCGTGTTTAGGGGATATTTCCGGCGAAAATGTGTCTGTTGGGTGATACTTAATAGGCGAATTGTTAGAAATCCTGGGTTCACCAAAAGTTCTTCTTACAGTACCACTTTCACCAGTTCCCCCGCCCATTCCTCCTCTGGGTCATTGGTTCCCAGCTCACCACGGAACGCA
>CAMWSZ010000538.1 GCA_947177005.1 uncultured Clostridia bacterium
TTCCCTCGCTGCCGGAGACGTTCTTGAACACCTGCCCGTAGTTGGCGCTGATCTCGCTCTGGGTCATGAAGGAATTGCTGATGGTCAGCACGGTAGGCAGCAGAAACGCCAGCGCAAAACACGCGGCAACAATTGTCAGAATCGTGCGGGCCAGATAGTGACTTTTTATCATCCCTCCACGTCCTTTCCGAAGATATCCTCTGCCTTGAACAGCAGAGCAATCAGCGCCACCATGACCAGCGCCAGCAGCACAGCGGCGGTAGCCATTTTCTGGTAATCCGGCTGTTTAAAGGTATTGTTCATAAAATGCTGCATCATGTACAGTCCGTTGTAGGGGTAGTCGCCGGTGAGCAGATAGATCTCCCGGAACACCTTAAAGGAGTTGATAATGGACAGAATCGCCACAAACAGGACCGTCGGCGACAGATAGCGCAGCTTGATATTGAAGAATTTGTGGGCCGCCGACGCCCCCTCCACATCCGCCACCTCCAGCAGTTCTTTCGGGATATTGTTGAGGGCGGCCATAAAGAGGATCATGTTGTACCCCAGGTTTTTCCACAGGAACAGCACCACGATCACCAGCAGGCAGTACGGGGAATTCAGCCAGTCGATAGGATCAACGCCGAAATGGGCCAGAAACACGTTGAGGGTTCCGCGGTAGTGGAACACCACCTGCCAGATCAGCACCACCGACGCTACCGGCACCATCATCGGGCTTAAAAAGAAGGTCCTGAACAGGCTCTTGCAGGGAATCCTGCACTCCAGCAGCAGCGCCAGCGCGAGGCTCAGCACCACCGCCAGCGGTACGGCAATCACGGAAAATTCCGCGGTATTTTTGGCGGCGGTCTGGAACGACGAATTGTTTAATACGGAGATAAAGTTCGACAGTCCCACAAATTCCGGATTAATGGGGCTTCTGATGACGGAGTAGTACACCACCACCAGAAACGGGGCGATAAAGAAGAGGGCCACGCCGGTGACGCTGGGGCCAAGAAAGCCGATACTGCACAGCAGGTCTTTCATCTGCTCGTTGCCGCCGTTCCAGACCCTCCGGGCTTTTCCGGTTATACCCCGGACGCCCCGGGCAGCGCGTTTTTTCGGCGGCTGCCCGGGGGCCTTATTTTTTTGGAATCTCTCAGCGATTTTCATTGATGTACAGTTTGACGCGGTCGTTGACCTGGGTGACGGTCTCCTCCAGCGGCTTGTCGCCGCTGAAATACGCGCCGGTCTGGTCGGTCACGATTTCAAAGATGCTCTCATCGTAGCTGTACACAGAATCGATTGCGTTGTACAGCTCCATTACCTGGTCATATTCCTCCTGGGTGGTCGCTACCAGATCGATATCCAAGGTGTCCCAGGTCCAGCCGCCCTTGGATTCCTGAATCGGATTGCCGTCCGCGTCCAGAACTTTTTTGCCCTCGCTGTCGGTCATATATTCGACCTCCATTGCCTCCTCAGCGTTCTTGTCGAAATCGGCCTTGTTGCTGGGGAAGCCCCAGCGGCGCCAGCTGTACTCGTCATTCTCCGCGGCGGGCAGGAGCAGCTGCCGGACAAATGACCACGCGCCCTCCTTATCCTTGCAGGTGCTGGAAATCGCCATACCCCGGTTCGGGGCAAAGCAGCTGCCCACGCCGCCGTCCTCTCTGGGGAAGCCGACATAGGAGATGTAGCGGCCCGGAATCAGGCGCTTGCTGACGTTGCTGTCCCGGCCGCCGCCCGAACTGCCCGAAGCGGAATCGGAAACGACAACGCTGTAGCTGCCGCCGGAGGAGGAGAAGTTATAATCAATGTTGTAGGTCTTCAGCGCCTCATTGCCGCCGAACATGGCCTCATACATCTGGATATCGTCGAAGTCGGACAGGTACATCTCTTGCAGCATCTGGTGCCCGTTCATGATACTGGTGGGGGTGCCCTCCCGGTCCTCGGCGCTGGTGCTGTTCCAGTCATACTCGGCGGGGAAGCTCTTGCAGAATTCCAGTGCGGCCTTGAAGGCGTCGCTGTCAAAATGGCTCTCGCCGGTTTCCCAGTCCACATAGCTGTCCAGGTTCATCGCCAGGAAGACGCTCAGCATATTGTCCTGCGTATCGCCCTCGCCGAAAATCTTGCAGCCCTCGGGCATGGTGGCCAGCGCGGCCTGCAAATCGGCCAGAGTCCAGCCCATGCGTTCGCCCACCACCTTGACGGAACCGATAGCGGTGGCGATGTTGAAGGAATCAAACACCTGATACAGTTTCCCGTTGATCTCCGCGGCCTTGAAGACATTTTCCATCAGGCTGGCGCGGCTGATATCGGGGTCCGCGTCGATCATGGGCCACAGGTCCTCCAGAATACCCTTGGCGGCGTAGCGGCTGACAGGGATGTCGTCCGTACCGATGATGTCGGGCACGTTTCCGCCGATGATCTCGGTATTGAGCCTGGTCAGACCGGCGGAACGGTCGTCAGTCGTATTGTATTCGGAATAGTCCCGGATTTCAATACGGTATTTATCGCTGCTGCGGTTGAACGCAATGATATTGTTCCGGACCTGCTGGTCCATGGACATGGTGGCATAGGTGAGAATGGTTTTGTTGGCCAGCACGGAGGCGTCGGCCTCGGACAAAATTGCGATCTCATATTTTGTGCCCTCGGAGCCGTAGCTTCTGGTCATGGCTGCCACCCGTCCGTCGTCCAGGAAGGTGAAGAACATCAGGTCGTCCACATTGATGTCGGCGGAGCTCCAGCTGAAAAGCCGTTCGCCGGTGTTGG
>CAMWSZ010000539.1 GCA_947177005.1 uncultured Clostridia bacterium
GTCATGAACCTCCAGCAGATGGTCCAGACACTGTTTGACCGCTTCGCCGTCCATTTTCCGACCGCTGGAGAAGGTCACGTTGTCCTGTAAGGTAACTGTCCATGTCAGATTGCCGTCGTTTTCCCAGGATTTCGCCAGCCACGGTTCCAGCTCCATCGTATCGGTATAGTGTACCAGCGTCTCTCCAACGCCATAGCGGATGCAGGCCCAGCCGTTATAGGTGCGGTGGGGGTCAACGGTCTCTTCCCAGTTTTCAGAGTTAAAGGTAGTATCTCCGATGACCATAGTCTTTTGAGCGGCTGGCGTATCGTTCGGGGTTCCGCCGGGATTGTCCGATGAGTCAGGCTGATTTGCGGGAGTACCGCCGCAGCCGCTCAGCAGGCCAACAGCGAGACACAACGCCACGAAAAACGGTAACATTTTTTTCATTTTTGTAACTTTCCTTTCAATTAAATCTATTGTTCCGGACAGCTCACAGAACGCTGTCAATCAGACGTTTCGTGTAATCATTCTGGGGATTTTGAATCACATCATCTGGAATCCCCTGCTCGACGATATTGCCATGATACATGACGAGTACCCGGTCACAGAATTGCTGTACCAGCGCAATATCGTGACAAATGAACAAAATTGACAGACTGTCCCCCTGCTGCCCGCGAAGCTCGTTCAGCAATTCCAGGATTTCCTTTTGAATGGTCACATCCAGAGCGGAGGTGGCCTCGTCGCAGATCAACAGCTTTGGCTTGATTGCAATGGCGCGGGCGATAGCGGCCCGCTGGCACTGTCCTCCGCTGACCTGATGGGGATAGCGATTGGCAAATTCAACAGGCAGGCCGCATCTTTCCAGAAGCCGACCCACTTCGTTTTTGGTATCCCTAGCGGACATCCCATGATTTCGCAGACTCTCGCCGATCCCGTCTCCCAGGCTGTGCCGGGGGTCAAAGGAGTCTGTAGGCGTCTGGAAAACCATCTGCATTTTTTGATAAGTCTTGCGAAGCTGCGCTCCCTTGCTATGGGTAATATCCTCCCCATCCAGGACGATGCGCCCCTCGGTAACATCCAGCAGGCGGGTAATCATATTGACGGCGGTGGTCTTGCCGCTTCCGCTTTCCCCAATAATGCCAAGACATTCTCCAGGCATCAGCTCAAACCCGATATGGTTGACAGCTATAAAGTCCGGCTGTCCGCTGCGGGAAAATATCTTTGTCAGATTCTCAATTTTCAAGACCGGTTCCATCTCACGACCTCCTTAACCGGAGTACGGCGGACATCAGTTTGCGGGTATAGGCGTTCTCCGGCGCGTTCAGCACCTGCTGTGTCTCGCCGTATTCCACCATCTCGCCGTCTTTCAGCACCAGCACTTTATCCGCCATCGCGCCAATCACGCCGATACTGTGCGCCACAAGAATGATGGAGGTTCCAAATGTCTTTCGCACAAGCAGCATTTCCTCCACAACCTGCTTCTGTACGGAAACATCCAGCGCGGAGGTGGGTTCGTCCGCAAGCAGAACGCTGGGATTCAGTATCATCGCTGCGGCAATGCCCACACGCTGCTGCATACCGCCGGAAAGTTCAAAGGGATAGCTGTCCAGAATCCGCTTCCCGTTCTCAAATCCCAGCTTACCCAGCAGCTCCAATGCCTGTTGGCGAAACTTCTTTTGAGACAGCCGTTCATGTTCGGACGCGGCCTCGTAGAGCTGTGCGCCCACCGTGCGGATAGGGCAGAAGGAGCTTCCCGCGTGCTGAAAAATCATGCCCAACTCCGGGCCGTTGAGTTTCCGCAGTTCACGGTCGGGAAGGTCTGGAAGGTTTTTGCCCTTATACCAGATATCCCCCCGTGTCACCATGCCGGAAGGCCCCAGCAGCCCCATAGCGGCCTTGATCAGCGTAGACTTTCCGCTGCCGCTTTCGCCCACAACGCCAAGGATTTCCCCCTCCTCCAGCGTAAAGCTTACGTCTTTGACGGTAAGAGAACCGTTATAGGAAATGTCTACGTGTTCATATCGAAGTATTTCCGCCATGCGCTCACCTCCCTCTGCTCTTTGGGTCTGCGTAGTCCCGGATGGTATCGCCCAGCAGGTTGAAGATCATGACAGATACAAAAATGGCAATACCGGGGGCAAAGGTAACCCAGGGCGCTGTAGTCAGCAGACTGCGGGTGTCGCTCATCATGCTGCCCCACTCGGCGGTGGGGGGCTTTGCGCCCAGGCCGAGAAAACTCAGCCCTGCCAGTTCCATCATCATTGTGCCGATGTCCAGCATGGACGTTACCAGAATGGGACCTGCAATATTAGGCAGAATATGCTTGAAGATAATCTTTCCTGTACTGCTTCCCGCCAGCCTTGCCGCCTTCAGATAGGGAGCCTCTTTCTGCGCCAGCGTTTGACTTCGGGCAATCCGTGCGTATTTCGGCCAGGATATGGCGGCTAAAGCGATAATCGCGTTATGCAGGCCGCCGCCCAGCACACCGGCAACCGCCAGAGCGAAAACAAGGCCGGGAAAAGCAAGAAACATATCCGAGATGCGCATAAGTACAGTATCAATCCGTTTGCCGTGCCAGCCGCAAAAAACACCGATTGCCGTACCGAGGACGGTAATGACCGCAACCAGCAGAAGTGTCGAGAAAATGCTTGTCCGGCTGCCAATAATGACACGGGAGAGCATATCCCGTCCGTAGCGGTCTGTGCCGAGCAGATGCTCTGCGGAAGGAGGCGCTTTCGCATTGCTTAAATCCTGCAAAT
>CAMWSZ010000540.1 GCA_947177005.1 uncultured Clostridia bacterium
GAGGATATGGGATACGTCGAAACCGAGGACGGCGTCGCCTTCTATGAGGCAGAATCCAACTGCTGGCTGATGACCGGGGTCCCGGAGCCTGTGGAATGGGTGGAGGTCTATAACCCAACGGGAATCCGGCTGAATGAATTTGTGTTCAACGGAAACGGGGTTTCCAATGGCAGTCCCTATTTTTACATGCTGGACTGGAATCAGGAGCCGGAATTTACCGAAGAAAACCGTTCACACATATTTGCCCTGCTGGAGCAGCGGGACGAGCTTGCCAACAGCTTCCGCTTTCTGGCCTCCGCAGATACATTTTCCCAATTAGTCCATGATTTGTATGAGACCAATCTGCCGCTGGCCATCACCTATCTGCCCTATTTGTCTTGGAGCAATTACAGTTCTCTATACGGTTGGGACGAAATGTTTTCCGCCCTGACCGCCCTTTGGGAATACACCGATACCAGAGAATTAGAGTGGGGACAGTACCATGATATCATGTCTAACCGTACCGAAAGAGACTTTGACGGCGCTGCCAGCGAGTTATATGGCAGCATTATCTGGAATCTTTATCAAAAAAATCCCGCAACTTTTGTCTCCGTACTGGACAGCGTTTTTCTCACTGACGGCGAACGCGCCAATATGCTGTATTGGTCCCGGAGCGCTTTGATAGAATACCAGGAACGGTATGACCTTCTGGATGCGTCTGACCAGGAAATCCATGATATTCTGACCGCCGGGGTCCCCTCTGACAACTGATTTTCAGCCGCCGCAGAAATGCGGCGGCTGATTTTTTGCGTCCCCTCTTGACAAATATATCGCCGGGTGATATATTATATGCATCGTCAGACGATATATCAGCAGTGCGATATAAAGGAAGTGGAACTGTGGAAAACAAAAGCCAGCCGCTCACTGAGGCCATCTTTTACATCCTGCTTGCCGCCCGGAAGCCCGTTCACGGCTACGGCATCATTCAGGAGGCCGGAGAGATGACCGGCGGACGGGTGCGTCTGGGACCGGGCACACTGTACGGCGCGATCAATTCCCTGCTGGAAAAGGGCTGGATCATCCTCTACAGCGCGGAATCCGGGTCCCGCAAAAAAAAAGAGTACGTCATTACGCCCGCTGGACGGGCCGCATTCAACGCCGAAATGGAGCGCCTGCGGGAACTGGTGCTCAACGGCGAAAAAATGGAGGAACAGATACTATGATTCGATTCAAGCTCACCTTTGATAAGGATTTGGAACAGGACTGGCTTAATAACCTCTGTCGGCAGGGCTGGGCCATGACCGGTTTCGCCGCCGGTTTCTACACCTTCACCCCATGCACGCCCGGAGAATACATCTATCAGGTCGATCTTCTGCCCGGCGACGGTCTCCGCTGCAAAGACCCCTCCGGATATGCGGAATTTATGGAGGAAACCGGCGTGGAGGTGGTACAGCGCTGGTTCCGGTGGATCTTTCTGCGCAAACGGGCCGAGGACGGCCCCTTCCAGATTTACACCGATCTTGATTCTCAAATCGATATGTACCGCCGGATCCGGCAGATGTTTTTCTGGGTGCTGATTGTTGAGTGCCTGTGTTCAGCAGGCATTTGGTTTAATCTGTTTGTCTACAACAGCCTGCTGATACGCTGTACAGCCGCGCTGTTCGTGATGCTGATTATTGGGATTGTACGTGTAATTATCCGCAGTTCCCGCATGATTCGGGAACTGGAACGGAAGAAATAGAAAGGAGATTTTTGATGGATCGTTTTGAAAAAGTATATAGTCAGGGCGTTATTGACATCATGGAAATCTGGGTCGATAGAGAGACAGGCATCAACTATCTATGGAGACAAAAGGGCAATTCCGGCGGCCTTACCCCTCTGTTGAACGAAAACGGACAGCCGGTCATCACCAAGCAGTACAGTGTGAATAAATAAATCCCAATTCGGCTTCTCGTTCCCAGATGAATGTAATGAATAAATATTACTTTCGATTATACAAATCCCAGTTTAGCATAGTAGAGGTGAACTGCAAGAATATGGTATGGCTGAACCCAAATGATTACAAAAGTCAAAAATATGTGGAATTAAGGTTGAACGCGCCCAAAAGCGAAAAAATATGTTTAGAATTTAATCCGCTTAGGATGTCTTGTGAACCTGATTGGAATCCAATGTGGGAAGAGTGGCACTGTTATATTTCTCCGTTAAGAATCTATAAACAAGATTATGAACTTTTGCTTGGCTACTTCAACAAAATATATCCCATTAAAGATGCGTTTAACGGAACATTAGAACCGGTTTTTGATGTATGTTTTTATAATTGGATTGGAAAAAGCGATTGGTTCAGGATCATTGATGAAATAGAGCGGGATTTGAACCGCGTTAATAACGGTAAAAGAGTATTACTTATGAATTTTCTTACATGGGTAAAAAAGGCGCTTAAGCATACATCTATTATTGTGGTTGAGGGTAATTTATAAATATTCGCCAATTTTTAGCTTAGGGGGCCTTGGGAACACAAAAGCGAATTGGGAGATAAATAACCGTCCAAAGGCGCAAAAAACGGCTGGAAAACTCCCAGCCGTTTTTTCCTTATTCCAGCGGAACCTTTTCCACCTGCACCTGATCCACCAGCGCCATTGTTTCTGCGCCCGTGCCCAGCCAGTAGCTGAACGCCGTCTCACTCCCGGCCGCCCCGCCCAGACGCAGTGCCTCCGCGAAGGCGCCGGTCCGGTTGAAGCCCGTCCGGCCCCCGGCAATCAGG
>CAMWSZ010000541.1 GCA_947177005.1 uncultured Clostridia bacterium
CTGCCTTCTCGATCCTCCTGCTATTTCCGCTATTCTTGAAAATTGATTTCCGTGGATCTAACGCTATGGGGTCATAGGAAGATAAAATGTCAATGTCGTATGAGTTGGATTCCGGCAGGATAACACCTGCGCTTTCTATCGTTGCGCGGTCCATGATGCTGATATAGAGGATGCGGCCCTCTAAGCTGTCCGCAGTTTGTTTTCCCTTTTCTGCCAGTTCGTCCAGACGGCATTGACCAGCAGACAGACGGCTGGCAGTTTCCGGTTCTACAGAAATCGCTGCTGCTTGCTTTACCGCGCCATTAAAACCAGCTATAGCATGGCTTCGGAAATGTGATAAAACGATGGTACAGCCATAGTCGGAAAAATCCGCAGACGCAGGTGATTCCACAACAACGAAGTTTCCTAACGATTCGGACATCCTCTGAATCAGCTCAGTCCATGCAAAGTCCCCATCCGTATCCGCTATGGGCAGTTTGATAGCGGCAGTTCCATCAAAGGAAGCCCCCAGCGATTCATAGGCAGACAAAAGCCCGTCAGCGGAGACATCAGGGGAAACATAGACTACGGGATAGCCGTCATAAGTATGGGACCATTCTTTGCGCACGATTCCATCAAACGGCTTCTCCTGGCATCCAGTCAATGCCAGAAAGATTGTCAACACGATAGCAGGTATCATCTTTCTTTTCATAATATCATATCTCCAAAGGCTATATCGTTAAATCGACAATCCACCCAGTCAGCAACGCAAAAACAATCATAAATACCCAATACAACGCAAACCGCTTTGCGCCCAACACGATTTTCACAGCTCCGAGATTTGTGATCTTTGTGGCTGGCCCTGTCACCATAAACGCCGCCGCGCTCCTCAAACTCATGCCGTCTGCAAGCCACGCTTGCAGTAGCGGAATGGTTCCATACATACACAACGGTGAGGCGATGCCAAGCAGCGAAGCGGGTGTCACGCCCAGTGTCCCCCATTGTTGATCCCGCATTTCAGCAAACAGACTGTGAATCCTATCCTTGGCAAATACGGAAATGGCCGAGCCGAGGACCATGCCCAGCACCCACTAAGGAAAAATCTGGCGAAATTGGAGGTCAAAGTAGTACCAGAGATAGACTGCCTCCCGGTGCAGAATATCCGCCATGCCGCTTTAGGCCTGGGGTTTCAGCGGCCCATAGTAGTAGCTGGAGGTTGCACCGCCGTCAATCAGGATAGTAGAACCAGTGATGAAAGTGCCCTTGCTGCTCATCAAGAGTTCCGCCACGTTTGCTACTTCATCCGCCGTACCAGGACGGCCACCGGGACAGTTTGCAAACATATTCTTGTAGAAGTCGCCGCGGGGACCGTTGAACTCGTCAATCGCCAGAGGCGTGACGATGATACCAGGAGCAATATCGTTGATCCGAGCGCCCCGCTTGCCCCACTTTACCGCCTCAGCCATGACGCGTTTCTCGTTGCACCGCTTCGCCATCTGATAGGCATGGAGGGTATCGCGGATATTCCCCAGCTGAAGGATGTCCAGGGACAGGAGTTTCTCTGTGGGCGTGGTAGCCAGCAGTTCATCCTCCTCCGCAGTCAGGGCGGGCATCCGCCACCCAGACTGGCTGGAGATCGTCACGCCCACACCGCCGGGAGCGATCACCTTGCCCACTTCTTCCAGCAGAACAGCGGTGCCGTAGAGGTCCACCTTCAGAATGGCCTCAATGGGGACTTGGCTGGGGGAAACACCGGCGGCGTTCACCAGCATGGTGATGTCGCCGTACTTCTGGCCCTCGTTGATCAGACCCTTGATGGATTCCCGGCTGGACAGGTCCATCTCCATGGAAACCACATCGAAGCCCGCCTCGTTCATGATTTTAGCGATGGCCTGGGCGTTTTCCAGCCGCTTGTCGCCCACCACGATCTTCATTCCGTAGCCCATTCTCCGGGCGATGGCCATACCGATCTGTCCGGCACCGGCCCACAGCATCACGTTTTTCATATCAGATTCCTCCTTACCAGTTTTTGTTTTCTTTGGAGCTGTCATGTTTGGTCTTACGTTCCTCTACCATCTTTACAAACCATTCCACCATATTGGGGTCATAGTGGGAGAAGAAGGCGCTGGTGGCGGTATCCAGAGCGGCGATGGCCGTCATGTCCTCGTCTGTCAAAGCAAAGTCGAACACATTGAGATTTTCCGCCATGCGCTCTTTGTGGGTGGACTTGGGCAGTACCACCACGCCCCGCTGGATATTCCATCGCAGCATAACTTGGGCGGGAGTTTTGCTGTACTTCTGACCAATTGTTTTCAGCGTTTCGTTCTCAAATAAGCCGCCCCGCCCTTCGCCCAAAGGCGCCCAGGCTTCGATCTGCACACCGTATTTCTCCATCCACTTTTTTGCCTCGGTTTGCTGGTTGTGCGGGTGTGTCTCCACTTGATTGACCATGGGACGGATGCGGGAGAAAGAGGCGATGTCCACCATCCTATCAGGATAGAAGTTGGAAATCCCGATGGCCCGGAGTTTTCCCTCATCATACAGATCTTCCAGCGCCCGATACGCTCCATAGTAGTCCGCAAAGGGCTGATGGAGCAGCATAAGGTCGATGTAATCGGTTCTCAGCTTGCGAAGGGATTCTTCCACCGATTTGCGGCATTCGTCATAGCCGTAATGCTCCACCCAAACCTTGGTCGTAAGGAAAATGTTCTCTCTCGCCACGCCGGACGCTTGGATTGCGGAGCCTACCTGTTCCT
>CAMWSZ010000542.1 GCA_947177005.1 uncultured Clostridia bacterium
CCGACCCCGACAGCGACCGCGTGGGCATCATGGTCCGGGACAAGGACGGCGAGTATAAGGTCATGACCGGCAACCAGACCGGCGTCGTGCTGCTGGACTACGTTCTGGGCGCGCTCCAGCGCACCGGCAAGCTGCCGGAGAACGCCGTCGCCCTCAAGACCATTGTCACCACCGAAATGGCAAAGGCCGTCGCGGAGAGCTATGGCGCGAAATGCTTTGACACCTTTACCGGCTTCAAGTTCATCGCCGAGAAGAAAAATGCCCTGGAAGCTACCGGCGAGGGCAAGGTTATTCTGTCCTACGAGGAGAGCTACGGCTATATGGCCGGTGACTATGTCCGCGACAAGGACGCCGTTACCGCCTCCCTGCTCCTCACCGAAATGGCCGCGTATTATGCCGCGAAAGGCATGACCGTCCTGGACGCCCTTCAGGAACTGTACAACAAGCACGGCTGGTACGGTGAAAAGACCCATAACCTAGTCATGCCCGGCCTGGACGGTCTGGCAGATATGGCCAAGCTGATGAAGTCCCTGCGCGAGACCCCGCCCGCCGAAATCAGCGGCGTAAAGGTGGCCCAGTTCAAGGACTACAAGGACGGCAGCGTGCTCAACTGCGCGGATGGCTCCAAGTCCACTATGGAGCTGAGCGGCTCCAACGTGCTGCGCTTCGAAATGACCGACGGCACCTCCGTCATCGTCCGTCCCTCCGGCACCGAGCCCAAGATCAAGGTCTATATCCTCACAAAAGGCGCGGACGCTGCCGGAAGAGACGCCAACCTGAAAAAATATGGCGAGTGGGTCGATTCTCTTAAAAAATAATTCTTTTCCCTGAAAACTTCGTAAAAAATCCCCGCTGCCGTGGTTATACGGCGGCGGGAATTTTTACACCCTGGTTTTCAGTTAAGCGGCGAGGAGCTTTTTGCTGCCGTCCTCATCCTCTTTGTCCTCTTTGTTCTCATTGGGATCGGGCTGCTCGGGATTGGCTTTGGTCACGGTGGTGGTCTCGCCGCCGGAGATGTAGACCTTGCCGCACTCCGGACAGATGTCGGTGTGCAGGGTCACGTTCTGGCTGACCACCTTGCGGTCCTCCTGACGGGCCTTCGCCTGCTCATGTACGACGTGCTCCATTTCGTGGCCACGCACCGCCGACGCTACCTGCTCCGGCTTGATGTTCGTGGGCGACTGGAAGGAGACACTCATGTCGTCCGAACCGTCCTGGTACTTCCGCTTCTCACAGGTCTCACATTTGCCGTCCTCCAACGCCTCCTGTGCGCCGCCGGTTCCCTGCGCGGCAGACGTCTCGTCGCTCAGCTCCAGACCGGGAAGCTGCTGTTTCGCTTCACTGTCCCCAGCGAGGCCCAGCAGATCGTTCAGGGCGCCGCTGCCTAGCGCGTCCTCCGCGTCCTCTTCGTAGGGCTGAATGCGCATCCGCACTGCCATTTCCGCAGGGTCCGCGCCCTCCCGTGGAGAGAGCGCAATGGGCAGACTGATGCCAAGCGGTTCGGCGTCCGCGTTCACCTTCCGGACCGCGTCCACCGGCTGTACCGGCGTCTCCAGATCCGACGGCCGGCGGGCCGCCGCCAGTCCTGAACGCTGCGGCGTTTGCTGTACCCCCTGCATCTGCTGGCCGGACGCCGCCGCGCCCTGCGTATGGTTCGTCCCAAGCGGGGAGGTGCGGTAGGGGTTCATATAATAGGCATAAGTGCTCATTCCGGTCACTCCGGATATCATCGTGCATCACCTTTCCTTTTTCATATTTTGGAACGGCATTCCTGCCGGTATCCTGTCACTCGCCGCTGTCATAGCTGCGCTGGCGGCGCTCCTCTTTAAATACATAGTTTCGCAGAACGTTCTCAGCCTTCGCCGACAGACACATAAATTTGCAGCCATAACCATACATTGTCTGATTGTGCTTTTCCGACAAGTCCTCCACCCGCAGAATACGGGCCGTCAGCTCGATTTTTTCACCGGTCTCCGAGAACTCGAATTCGATTTCACGGGCGACGTTCAGGCTCAGGTCCGTGCTGAAATACACCCCGCCTGCGCTGATGTTCCGGATCACCGCGGGCCAGCCTGTCAGCGGTATGTACAGGTCACCGGGACGGCGCTCCACATGCACCATGACCCGGATATTCGTCTGCACCTTCACGTCCAGACGGCGCTGGACCTGCTCCAGCTGCTCAATGACGTCGCACTGTACGGCCAGCGTGTCGCCCATGTCCATGGGGTTGGACAGCAGGCACTGGCAGGTGATCAGCCCCTTTGACGGGTGGTAAAATTTGACCCGGTAGATCTGCTCCAGAATCATCACCGTATTGGGTACGGTCAGCATCACGTTGCCGAAGCCCGGCTCTACCCCCGCCGTACAAATGACGTCCTCACTGTCAGATTCCAAGATTTCTGCTTTTTTGCACTGTTCCAGATTCATAAAGGCATCTCCCACATGACAGCCCGCCCGGCCCCCGGCCAGGCAGGTCTTTTTTTTCCGCCTCTATTATACCGGATTCCCCAGCATCTTGCAATCCTATTTTGTGAATTCTTTCCCCTTTCTCAAGATTTTTTCGCAATGCGCCGGTTCCGCGGACCCCGCCCTGCCGGAAAATTTGTAAAAATTTCTGGGGAATGTTATTTTTTGCGTTTCACAGCCGATAGAAATAATACGAAGATTGTGTCCTGAAGCAGATCGGAGACTGCTGGCTGGTCTGCCCGGCGTTAAAATGGGAGGTCAACTTA
>CAMWSZ010000543.1 GCA_947177005.1 uncultured Clostridia bacterium
TTGAGGCTGACGACCGTCAGGCAATGGAGCTGGCAATGATTGAAAACCTCCAGCGGGAAGACCTGAATCCCATGGAAGCTGCCGAGGGTTTCCTGACTTTGGTGGAGACCTACGGCATGACGCAGGAACAGGCGGCGGCCAGCGTGGGGAAATCCCGTAGCGCGGTGTCTAACGCCATGCGCCTGCTGGCTCTGTCGGAACCGCTGCGGGCTTTGGTCGAGGAGGGCCAGCTGACCGCCGGTCATGCCCGGGCGATCCTGCCCCTGGACCCCAAACAGCGGGACGCCGCCGCGGAAATGATTATCAAATCCGGCCTCAGCGTGCGCCAAACGGAACAGCTTGTCAAACAGCTCCAGGCAAAGGCAAACCAGCCCGATGAGCCTGTCAAGAAACCGCCGGAGAAAAAAATTGATTATGTCACCGAGGCGGAGAATTCCCTTTCCACCCGTCTGGGCCGGGCCTGCCATATTTCCCGCGGACGAAAAAAAGGCAAAATCGAAATTGAGTACTACAGTATGGACGATTTGAATGACCTGCTGGATGTGCTGGGCAGTCTGGGCCAGAGAGAGTAAAGAGTTTCACGTGAAACAGCAGTGAAGCGCGGACCGGCCGTAAAACAAATACCTCATTCGAGAAGGAAACAACCATATGTTAGATATCAAGTTTATCCGAGACAATCCGGACGCCGTCCGGGAAAATATTAGGAAAAAATTTCAGGACGCCAAGCTCCCCCTGGTGGACGAGGTGTTAGCCCTGGACAGCGAGAACCGCGCCGCCATTACCGAGGCCAGCGATCTCCGGGCCAAACGCAATACTCTCAGCAAGCAAATCGGCGTTTTAATGGGGCAGTCGAAGAAGGACCCCGCCAAGCTTCAGGAGGCGGAGGCGGTAAAGGCGCAGGTGAAGGCTAACGCCGACCGCCTGGCCGGACTGGAGCAGCGTGAAGCGGAGCTGGAAGAGCGCATCCATAAGATCATGCTGCAAATCCCCAACATGATTGATCCCTCCGTGCCCATTGGTCCCGACGACAGCCATAACGTAGAGCTGGAGCGGTTCGGCGAACCGTCGGTCCCGGATTTTGAAATCCCCTACCATACCGAAATCATGGAGCGTTTCAACGGCATTGACATGGACGCCGCCGGGCGTGTATCCGGAAACGGCTTCTATTATTTCCTGGGTGACATCGCCCGTCTCCACGAGGCCGTTCTGGCCTACGCCCGGGACTTCATGATCGGCAAGGGCTTTACGTTCTGCATCCCGCCCTTTATGATCCGCGGCAATGTGGCGGAGGGCGTCATGAGCCAGACGGATATGGACGCTATGATGTACAAGGTGGAGGGCGAGGACCTCTATCTCATCGGCACCAGCGAGCACTCTATGATCGGCCGTTTTATGGATCAGATCCTCCCGGAGTCCTCCCTCCCCCAGACGCTCACCTCTTACTCCCCCTGCTTCCGAAAGGAAAAGGGCGCGCACGGTGTGGAGGAGCGGGGCGTGTACCGTATCCACCAGTTTGAAAAGCAGGAGATGATCGTCGTCTGCAAGCCGGAGGATTCCATGGACTGGTATGAAAAAATGTGGCGGTTCAGCGTGGAGCTGTTCCGGAGTCTGGACATCCCGGTCCGGCAGCTGGAGTGCTGTTCCGGCGACCTCGCCGATTTGAAGGTGAAGTCCTGCGACATTGAGGCGTGGAGTCCCCGTCAGAAAAAATATTTTGAGGTGTGCTCCTGCTCCAATATGGGCGACGCCCAGGCCCGCCGCCTGAAAATCCGCGTCAAGGGCGAGGACGGCAAAAACTATTTGCCCCATACGCTGAACAATACCGTTGTCGCGCCGCCGCGTATGCTGATTGCGTTTTTGGAGAATAATTTACAGGCGGACGGGAGTGTGCTGGTTCCCGCGCCGCTGCGTCCGTACATGGGCGGTACGGAAATTATGATGCCGAAAAAATAATTTTCATAAAAGGAGATTACCCGTATGAAACTGTCAAAAGTACTGAAATTTGGGAAAACACTTGGGAAAACACTTGGAGCCGCCGCTGTGCTGGGCAGCCTGATCCCCTACCGGATCTCAACCGATGAAGATACCGGCGAGAAGAAATACCGCGCCCTTCTGTGGGAGGCTACACGGACCCCGCAGGATGACGATACGGAAAAGAGCCTGTCTGTGCATGTGGGATTTTTCAATCCTTTTGCGGATGGCGAAGCGCACATGTATGCCGACGATCTGGCGGTGGAGTATACCCCGGACGACGAAGAAGTAGAAATAACGGAGGATGCCGTGGTGAACGAGGACGCCGCCGAAGCGGAAGCCGCGGAGGAGGTCCCCGCAGAGGAACCGGCGGAAGAACAACCAGCGGAAGAAGCGGAGAAACCGGAGGAAGCGGAGTAAGCAGCGGCCGGGTACAGCAAAGGAACAACGGATGAAAAAATTTTTAGAAGAATTCAAGGCGTTTGCCATGCGCGGGAACGTAATGGATCTGGCGGTGGGCGTCATTGTTGGCGGCGCGTTCGGGTCCATTACCACCTCCCTCATTGACGATATCATTATGCCGGTTGTGGGCATTTTTGTGAAAGAGGCAAGTTTTGCGGATCTGTCCCTACAGGCTGGCGGCGCGGTGATCGCCTATGGCAGCTTCATCCAGGCCGTACTGAATTTTCTTATTATGGCTTTCGTGGTATTCTGTATGGTAAAGGGAATCAACGCCCTGCACCATAAAGCCCCGGAG
>CAMWSZ010000544.1 GCA_947177005.1 uncultured Clostridia bacterium
AAACCTGTACGGAGGAGAGGAAAGCCGCCGGTCTTATTTTCAAAAACTGCACGAGGCGCATGATGAAAAAGGGGTAACGGAGGCGATAGCGGCAGAGAACAAAGAGATAGAACGCTGCGGCGAAGACACGGAAAACCAGGCGGCATATATTCAGAAATATCTCGACGAACAAGAACAGTTCTATCTTTGTGCAAAAGACAGCAGCGGAGACGGTTTTCCGAGTTTTATAGGGGCTCTGCTTCAAAATGACCTTGAAAAATGTCTGGAACTCTCAGCGGCGCATCGGGAAAAACGGGAGAAGGAACGCCTGGAAAGAATGGCGCACGCCGCTGAAAAAGAAAGAGCGCATTGCGAAGAGCAAAATAAAAAGGCGGAAGAGTCGGCCGATGCTGCCATTGAAATTATCCGGAACGGCGGGCTTTTGAAAAACGAACAGATCACTTTTTACGAAAACGACCGGATGAAATCGTGTACGATTATTAACTATCTGATGAGAATGTATAAAATCGACGTCCCAATCCGAACCCAGGGTTGGATTAACGAAAAGCTGCGCAGCGTTGCTGTCGGACAGGGAACATGCCAGGCATCCTATCTGAAGGCGAAAAAGTCAAAGTCAAAGTCAAAATGTTCCGAAACATTTTTCACTTGCATGTTTAATCTAATGCGGGCCGTCGGGAATCATTGTTGATCCGGCCTGGCAAAACAAACGAACCGTCCCTCCCGCAAACTGAAGAAAGGAATAAGAAATGAAGGATTTGTTTACAAACTGGCTAAAAACCGACAACGCAGGTGTGTATTCGGTCGAATGGAACGATTCTGCCTTTTCTGCGCTCAAAGTCAGGAAAAACGATGTTTTTGAGTATATTTTTGTGCAGAAAAACTCCGGAACAGATGAAGTTACCCGGCTGAATCATTTCGTCTGCTTTGGAATATACAACAAAAAAAGCGGACAGCTCTACGATGTTCAGCCCACCAGTATTGCAGAAAATTTGTTTGCTGTCTTCGGAGAAACAGAAGAACTGCGTATTATAAAAGCGTTGGATCTGAAAGCGCAGCTGGAACGCAGTGTTCGGGAAAAAGCAGAGGCTATGGTTGGAAACGACAGAAGCAAACTTGCCGTTTCTGAGTTTTCTGATTCTGCAAAGGTGGCTGTGTCCTATTTGAAAGAACAAGCCTGCCAAACAGCGGTTTCGCTGTTTCTGGACAGCACGCTCCAGCTGCCCCCCGTTTCCTTCGAGTATGCAGCAAAGTCCTGGAGCGAAAAATCCATTCTGAGCTATATTACAGACCCGTCCGGGTATGTGGAAGAGGAAGCAAAACGGGCCTTGGCGAATCCGTACTATCAGGAAAAGATGCTTCTTGCTTTCCTTCTTCACGATGAAATCAGGAAGGCGTATGATGCGATTTCCACGAATCCCGACGACCCGATGCACGTAATCAAAAAAATCAGAAATACAGTAAAAGACGTTTCGTCCAGCACTGTCCAGGTTACGATTTTGAAGGATGGAATCGAATTTTCCTTCAAAACCCAGACCTTTGACCTGAAAAATTACACCGGAGTTTACAATGCAGCTCATATCAGCGCTAAGGACAAAAAGGCGATGCGGGACCTTTTCGGAGGAACCCCCAATTATACGCCCCAGGAAATTATCCGGATCAAAACAGGCAGGAAGGTGCTGTACGAGGCATAAAACTGCGCGGCACATCATACCGGCTAAAATAAGATATAATCCGTCTTCTTTCTCCATTGGAGAGAGGGCGGATTTTTTATCCGATTCTTTTGGTGTCTCTAAGGACATTAGAAAATGTCATGTCTCCTGATAGCATAGATCGCCGCCGCATACTATAGATATTGCTGCTCTGTCTCAAATTTGTCACAAAAATCCGCCTGATAATTCGATATAAAACAGGCAAACAGCATATCATCTGTCAGCGGCATCTGCAGCGATGTTCGACTTTTGTGCAGGAGGAAACGCCATGGCATGGAATTGGTTCATTCAGAAAAAACCGGTTTCACCGGAAACGACAGGATTCATGCACTCTGTCACAGACCGGTTTGCCGAAGGAAACTGGCTTCAGTTCGGATTTAAGTGGAATAATTCGGACAGTATGCGTCCGGTCATGGTTCGCCAGAACTACTTTTCAAAAGGACTGGAAAGAGAAATCTACAAATATTCGAATCGAAACACACATTCTTATGTGTGTCCTCACGCATTTTCTTATGGAAACCGTACGGGGGAATATTTGTATGCGCTCCATCACATTGTCATTGATGTAGACTGCCATTCAGCCAGAATTTCAAAGCTTATGCGGAACAGAAAGCTGGATGTTCTCAAAAATCTCCTGGAGAACGACGCGTTTTCTGATTATGACCTGCCACTTCCGAATTATTTTGTATTCACTGGCCGCGGCATTCAGATCTGGTGGAAGCATGAGCCAATGTCCGCCCGGGCTTGTAAGAATACCTGGCTCAGCATCGTGAGATGCTTCATCGAAATTATCAAGCGGATCATTGCCGAACATTCCGGTCCGGATATGGATGACATGGAAAATCTTGAAGGACTTGAAGTGGACGAAGCGGCAAGCATGAATACGGTTGGACTGTTCCGAATCCCCGGAACATTCAATCCCAAAGCCAGAGAATATTCCTATCTTGAAGAATGCCTTGGCCCGGAAACCGTATACAGTTATCAGGAGCTGCGCCAGTTTCGTGACGAATACCGGG
>CAMWSZ010000545.1 GCA_947177005.1 uncultured Clostridia bacterium
GAATTCAGCCTCGTTGATGGTAAAGTCCTCGTTCAGGGGAACGGAAACCGCGGGGAAAATCGTCTTGAAAGTCTTAACCTTAGCCATGATATCATTCTCCTTTTTAAATATGTCAGTTTTAAATTTGAGCTCGTAGTCTGCATCCGCTTTCCGGCTGTACCGTGTCGCGCGCCGCGGTTTTCCGTTCGCTTTCTGCAATCGTTTGCTGTTGTGATTATGTTATACCTGACAAAAAGATAAAAGTCAATGGATTTGGGTGTCCCTGCAAAGTTTTGCATATCTTCTACAATAATTTGCACATTTTTATGTTTTATCCAACAAAAACATTACTAAATTGTGCAGGATAACGAAATGCTGCGAGTGAAGGGAATATGGCTTGTACAACCCAAAAAATCAGTTATAATAAGGATTGAATATATTTTATGCAAACGATTGTAGAAGGGAGAACACGATGGCAACATTGAAAGACGTGGCGGAACTGGCCTGCGTGGATGTGAGTACGGTATCCCGCGCACTGAACAATACATCCTATGTACATCCGGATACCAAAGAACGAATCTACGCCGCCGCGAAAAAACTGGGGTATCGTCCCAATATGATGGCCCGTGCGCTGCGGCAAGGCAAACGCCATACCATTGGCGTAGTCGTTCCCCGGCTCCATCTGACGATCTTCTCAGAAATTCTTCAGGGAATCGAGCAAGGGGCCAGCAAGCTGGGATATGCAACGCTAATCTGCAATACGGAGGACGATCCCAAAGAAGAACGTAAATGTCTCACCAATCTACGAAACGGCGTGGTAGACGGCATTATCGTTGCCGGAACCGGGCGCAACGGACGGCTGATACGGGATATCAAGGCCAGCGGGATTGCCGTGGTGCAGATCGTGCGTCAGCAGGAAGCCAGTATCAGCAGCGTTCTAGCGGATTATGAAGCCTGCGGCTTCGATGCCGTAAACTTTTTATATGAAAAGGGATGCAGAGAGATCGGCCTGATTAATGGCTCTCTCCATCTCATTCCCTACAAAGGGCGTCATGACGGATATCGAAAAGCAATCAAAACTTTAGGATTAGAGGAGCATTTTAGTCAGTCTGACTATCCTGTAAATAGCTTTGAATACGGTTATGAATGTACCAGCCAGCTAATTGATGAAAATCCTAGACTGGACGGAATTCTGACGGCTGTAGATATACAAGGGCTTGGCGCGATTCGGGCGCTGACAGAGCTGGGTATCAAGATTCCGGAGCGTGTCAAAATCATTAGTCTAACCGGCCATGCGGTCGGTAGTATGTTGGAGACTTCCATGACCTCTATGGAGATGCCGGCCCATGAAATGGGCGAGAAGGCAGCGGAAATGGTGATTGGAGAGATTGAGGCATCCTCCGATAAGAAACCTAGTCCTCAGTTTTTGACCTTTGCTACGACATTGGTGGAGCGGGAGAGTACATAGACAATAACCCAAAACAGGGACGGCACTTTTGCAGTGTCGTCCCCTTTGTCATCCTGGCGACACCCTTGCTGATACTCCTAAACAGAGGTAGCAAATCCCCCAATCTACAATAATGCAATACCCTCACAGGTAATATTTTGAGTAATGGGGTCGATCACAATTATTTCCCGGCCCATTTTCCGGGCATAGTTCACCGTTGCGCCAGTGCCACTACGCCGTGTTCCGTTATAGACGGCCAGTAATATAGATGAGTGATCTACTAAATATCTATTTCGTTCCAGCATACAATTTCGATGATACTCCTTGTGTACATATATCACCTCATTTGCCTGCTCCAAAATTGAGCGGTACTGCTTCTGCATTAGGGGTTCCCATTTGCTTTCCTGACCTTCACAGGGCAGAATACAACGGAGCTTCAGCGCAGAATTTTTTTCACGAAGTTCCAGGACAATCCGGGCACTCCACAGATCCACACCTAATGCCATACCAGATAACCAATCAGTCACCCCCCTGTCCGTCAGAGCCGCAATCTGTGTAGTCAGAGTTTTCTTTAACAACATACAATTAAGGGTACTTTCATCGTACTTCCACGGAAAACTTTTTGGCCGATGGCCGGTAAATGCGCAGCTTTTCACAAATACACTTTCCTTTCTGTTTGAATCTAAGTAATATTAAACTTATTATCCATTATAATAAATATAGATGGTTACAGTCAATAGCCCCGTTCGATAAACTGATAAAAAAGGTGGTGTGACTGTGAAGGAAAAGAAGCCGATCAATATTGAAGTCGGGCAGTATGTCAAGCAATGTCGGGAGGAAGCTGGTTTGACGCAAGAAGCCTTTGCGGAATTGATTGGCTTGGGAGTGAAGCACGTATCGGCGATTGAGTGCGGTGCTGTTGGCGTGTCCTTGTCAACGCTGCGGCGAATGAGCAAAGCATTATCTGTTCCCGCAGATCTTTTGTTGTTTGGCACAGCAGATGAAATAGAGAGACAAGGCCGATTCTCCGAACTTCAAGTGCTGTTTTCTAGGCTCTCCCGCCTGCCTCCCAACAAATTTCGAGTAGTTAAAGATATCATGGATAAACTACTGGAAGCCCTTGCTATGGAATAGTTTTCATATAATCCGAGGGGACAAAGGATAAAAGAAACTGGAAGCTGTTGAAGAAACGGCAAGCAAGGCGCCGGTATATACCCGGCGCGTGCTTGTTGGTGGCTAACCGCCCCCAAACCCCTGTAAAACCGGGCGCACCTGCGCCCGGTTTTTTAAGCCG
>CAMWSZ010000546.1 GCA_947177005.1 uncultured Clostridia bacterium
TCATCATGACGATATTCGCCGCCAGGGAGCACCACTGAAGGGCTACATTTCCCGCGACATACTTTTTGCTCTCGCTCACCGTGCCGATGAGCCTTTTGTTGATCATCATGTGCAGAACATCCTTCCAGCTTAAATCGTTAGTAGCTGCTAACCGTGGCGCGTACTAAAAGCGCCTTCTTGCAGGCGCTTTTAGTTGCGTTAGGAAAAGCTAACATATATTAGATTATACTAACTCTGCTGGCGTTTGTCAATAGCCCCATCAGGATGTTTTTCACTGAACCATACTGTCAAATGTCCAAACAGTTTAGTTTATGGCTCAGTCCCATAACCGCATAGAAAATAATCGTACAAATCCCAAACATCAGAAATAACTGCACAACGCTTAATTTCAACACTAAAGCTGAGCACAGGAACGAACCAACAGGCATGGACGCTTCCATAATTGCGGCGTTCAACCCGCTCATGCGCCCCATCATATCCTTGGGAACCGCCTTCATCATGCTGCCGCCAATCACAACATTCAGGATTCCTCCACCTGCACCTACGCAGAACATACTCAGTGTGAGCAACACCATCGTTGCTGCTACGTTACCAAGCAGAACCGTAATATACATACAGCCGATGGATATGCCCATGCCGATACCAGCAAGGACACTCAGCTTCGCTTTTCTGAGCGTAAACAGCTTCGGTGCGATTGCAGCCCCAGACATCATTCCCAGGATCATCAGAATCTTGATGTAGGAAAGCACTTCCGGACCCATTTTCAAATAGTCGTACACATATGGCGTCTGGAACACAGACAGCGGCGCTAAACCGAAATCAATGACTAAGCCTATGATGCTGACGACCTGGACCGTTTTGCTTTTCCTCAAAAAGAACAACCCGTCCTTAAAATCGGTCGCAATCCGCCGGACATCAATTCTCCCATTTCCACGGGTTTCAGATACTTGAATCAGTGCAATCACTACAGCTGAAACAGCAAATGTAACTGCATCAATCCAGAGGACCCCTGCTGCCCCAATCCATGCGATCAGTACCCCCGCAAGCATGAAGCCGATTAACTGGCTGGCTTGCGACAGGGAGTAATTCGCAGCCCTTGCAATCGTATAATGCTCCGGGGTAAGCAGGTGTTGCATGAACGCACCCCCTGCGGGTACCCGCAGCGCTTCGACAGTGGATGTACAAAGCGTCAGGACCGCAATCAGGAGCGGCGTCAACGCTCCGTTGACGTAAAGAATGACAAAGACTGCAACAATCACAAAACGTGCCACGTCTGTCAGAATCATTAGTCCTTTTTTCTTCATCCTGTCCACCAACGCTCCGGCAAACGGCTGTAACAACACAGTGGGTACATAATTCAACCCCATTATCAGCGCCATCAAGGATTCGCTGCCTGTAACCTCATACATGATCCAGGTATAAGCGATCACATCCAGGGAATCTCCAAACCGACTGACCAGATTGGCCAGCATCAACTTTAAAAACTGCTTCTGCGACAGTAAGACCCGGTAATTTCTTTGTTCGTTGTTCATATGGATACTCCTTGACATTTTAACTGCAAACACTTGGAGTCGTCCCCATAAGGCAGACCTCATGGGGACGACTTTCTACGCTGGCACAGCAAGTTTTTCAAGTGGGATTCCCTGCTCAAACAGCGCCATGTATGTGTGGATGCACTTCCGATAACAGGCAAAGCACACCTGTATTTCCGCTGGGTCGCTATACGATTTCCAAAACCCACAGCAGGTAAAATTCTGCCCACGATTTTCTATGAACCCAATCACGTCTTGAAGCGGGTATCCCAGGAATACGCCGATCTCATGGGGAAACTCTGGTCGTGTTTCCAGCCGGTGGGAGAGCTGTGCCAACAGGCCATCCAGTTCTGTTGGGGCATAGCCCATCCGCTCTAAGAATTTCTGACAGTCTCCATTCAATAGAGTTCGCTCCAAATGCTTTCGCCGGTATACATAGACAATCATGGAACCGGAGCCGGGACGCTCCAAAAGAATCTGAACAGACAGTCCTAACGGCTTCAGCTGCTTATCCCACTGCTGAACTTTCCGGCGCATCGCCTCGGCAGAAGGAGGCTTCACGCAAAAAATACTTCCCGGCTTCATCCCGGCCAGTGTGGGAGCACATTGCCGGACCAGCACATCCTCGAATGTCCGGGTATTTTCGGTAATCACCACGCAGCCAGCCTTCTGCCCACCTCTTTGCAGGCTTCCGCTCCCTCCGCGTCCGGCGCCTCGTTCACGATGAGGCCGTTCTCGTCCAGGAGATTTGCACCGGCGTTATTGCAACGGTCGCGCCAGTCGCGCATCCACTCACCGTCACCCCAGCCGTAGGAGCCGAACAGCGCGATATTCTTTCCACGCAGAGAGTTTTCCAGAGCGGTGAACATCGGCTCAAATTCGTCTTCCTCCAGGACCTCGCTGCCCATGGCGGGACAGCCAAAGGCCACCGCACTGAAAGCATCCAGTTGTCCAGCCGTGAAATCGCTGGGACCAAACATCTCCACTTCGCCGCCGGCGGCTCGGACACCCTCGGCAATATAATTCGCCATGGTCTCTGTGTTGCCGGTTCCGCTCCAAAACACGATCGCGATTTTACTCATAATGATACTCCTTCATAAATTATTTCTGGCGTGATTAGCACAAACTAACTTACTTGAAAATTAAATTCCCCTCGGAGAGTATCTTCGCGTGGATAGACGT
>CAMWSZ010000547.1 GCA_947177005.1 uncultured Clostridia bacterium
AAATACACGGTTCCTGGTATGTCCAGGTGAAACTTCTTCAAATTTGCTCTGATAATCTCTGCAATCAAGGGATCATCGGATTCTGCAATCGGGCGTATACAAATGTCGGTCAGGAAATTGCCTATTTCTGAATTACTCATTATCTCACCTTCAAACCGTAAATTGCGGTTTTGATTCTATCACAGATCTTTATGTTATTCAATTTGTTTGGCTGCAATCAGAGCAAACAAAAATACCGGGAGAGGGCAGTTCAAACTGTCCTCTCCTGGTTCTTCTAAAAATTTGCTAGGTGATTGCGAAATAGGACGAAATGAAGGTGATAATGGGACATATCAGAGAAAGGATTCCCAGGTATAAGGTGGGAAGCAGAAAAAGGGTGTAAAAAGCAAACTGCCAAAATAAGCAGCCAAAGCAGGTATTGGAAATAGGGAGAAAAGTCAGGCGATCAGCTTTCTGGGACGGCGGGCAAGCTTCAGGTCATGCAGCCTATAAGCCAACAGGACGCAGAGGAGTTGGACAATACCAGCAAGGAACAGGTCGGCTTTCGTGGTAAGCACGTTAGAGGTTTTGCGGTTGGAAATGCCTAAAGTGTCTTTCAAAGAATTGATTGAACGTTCCACGCAGGTTCGGCGGCTGTATATTTGAGCAAAGGCCGGATCGTCACGGGATATACCAGGATACAGGCGCAGATTTTTATTGAGGGGCACATAAACACAGCGGCCATACTTGGAGGAAGTGCAGGGAGATTCGCATAAACAGCGGTAACTAAGGCGTCCGTCAGGCAGTTTTACCAGTTTAGACTTTGGACAGATAAACTTGAGACGAGGGGAACGGTGCTTTTCATTGGCGTGGCCATGCGGTTTTAAAGGTGTTGCGTCAAGGGGACATAACGGAGTGCCGTTTTCGTTGAAACCCACATCAGCAGCAGGCATACCTCTGCGGGGATTGAGGGGGACAACCGCTTTTTGAAACTCGTAATCATTCAGCAGGAAAGAGAAATTTTCATAGCTGTCGAAAGCGGCATCAGCGGAAAAGACGCTGTAATGGGCATTCGGGTGTGCAGCCTTAAAATCAATCAAAACAGGCTTGAGTGAGGTAGAATCCCCAATTTCTTTATCTATTTCAGGATGGTTTGTGCGCTTTTCAATTTGTATTTCAGGATGGGCAGATTTAAAGTCATCATCAAAAAGTTCCAAATGGCGCACGATACCCAGCCCGTTGGCCACAACCGCTGCTTTCTGTGCATAACAGAAATGCCCATTGATGTACTGCTGTTTCACGGCGGGGTTGCTGGCGGCAGCTTTTGGAAGCAATGCAGCAGCGCCGCCAGAAGGATCAAAGGACGGATCAAGCTTTGCAATGGAGCGCGACTGCGCGGCCATTTTGCCCATGAATTTAGGGTTATTTTCAGCCACATAGCTTTCAATCCCGGTTGTATCGTACACCAGCATATCCGCAAGCACCTTGTCCATCTCAGCGCAAATCGGCTCCGTCATATCCACCAGGCGCTCAAACACGTCCCGAATATATTCACAAAAGTCCTGTTTGAAGCGTGTGAGTTTGGCGGCATCCGGCACTTTCTCGAACCCGCAGTAATCCCGCATTTCTTGGCTGAATCGCAACGTGTTGAGCAGCTGGGAGTCTTCCACATAGTGAAAAATCCGTTGAAGAAACAGTGCTCGAAGAAAACTTTCCCGCCCATAACCCCGCTTGCGGCCAAGGCGCTGATAGAACGCGCTGTAGAACCGGGCAGGAATAAGTTCTTCCCAATCCAGGTGCTCGTCTAACAACAGGAACAACTCTGGTTTGTTCTTTTCCAGATCTTCCTCCACGCTCTTGTAGGTGTCCAAAAGCGACATCTGTTTATATTTCTTTCGCATGACTTTTCCTCCACCCTGCTTGTGTTCTTACCACTTTTTCAACTGTAATTATACCAAATGAGTGGAGGAAAGTCAGATATATTTGGCGCTCTAAAGCCTTGCTATCGCTGGCTTTTTTGAGTTTCACAATCGCCTAAAAATCTTTGACAAGGGAGGTGGAAAGGCGGATAATAAGGGAAAAACAAGAGGGAGCTGAGGAAAAGATGGGGAAGTACCCAAGCGATATCAGTCGGGAAGAATATGAATTAATCCGAAAGGATTTAGAAGGTGCGAGGAAGAAAACACGACCCGGAAAATATGATCTGTACGATGTGTTTTGTGCTGTGCTGTATGTGGTTCAGGGTGGAATACAGTGGCGAATGCTGCCGAGCGATTATCCCAAATGGCAGAGTGTGTATTACCATTTCCGAGTATGGTCAGAAAGAGATGAAAAGGGTGTCAGCATCCTGGACAAAGTATTGCAAAAGCTAGTGAGACAGATACGGAACGAAGACTTAAGGCGAGATAAGACCACATTTGGAATCGTTGACGCGCAAAGCGTACAGAACGCTGACACAGCCGAAGAAAAGGGGTATGACGCGGGAAAAAAGTATCCGGAATCAAACGCCACATCGTTGTAGACACAATGGGATTACCTCACGCCATAGCTGTAACAACTGCTGACGTTACAGATCGGAACGGAGCCATTCAGATGATTCTTCTCAACCTGGACAATCTTTCTTGTGTAAAGAAGTTTTTGGTGGATGGAGGCTATTCCGGTGAGCGCTTTGCCAATCAGGTCAAGGACATTTGCGGTGCACAGGTTGAGGTGGTAAAGC
>CAMWSZ010000548.1 GCA_947177005.1 uncultured Clostridia bacterium
TGGCGATGTAGCCGGGGCCGATGCCGTTGCACTGGATGTTGGCCTCGCCGTACTCCGAACAGATATTACGGGTGAGCATCTTCAATCCGCCCTTGGCGGCGGCATAGGCGGAGACGGTCTCCCGGCCCAGTTCGCTCATCATGGAGCAGATGTTGATGATCTTTCCGTGACCCTTTTTTATCATGCCGGGGATGACGGCTTTCGAGCAGACAAAGGGGCCTACCAGGTCGATATCGACCACCTGCCGGAAGTCCTCCACGCTCATCTCCGTCATGGGGATGCGTTTGATGATGCCGGCGTTGTTGACCAGAATATCCACGCCGCCCAAGTCGGTTTCGATTTTAGCAACCAGCTCCTTGACCTGCTCCTCGTCTGTCACGTCGGCAATATAGCCCTTTGCGTCGATTCCCTTGGCGGCGTAATCCGCCAGGGCCTTGTCCAGATTGGACTGGCTGCGGCAGTTGAAAACGATTTTCGCGCCCGCGCCCGCCAGCGCCTCCGCGATAGAAAAGCCGATGCCGTAGGCCGCGCCGGTGACCAGCGCTGTTTTGCCCTCCAGAGAAAACGCTTTCTGAATATCCATAAAAAAGACTCCTTTCCATTCAGCGCAGCTCGGCGGTAGGGATCGTATCCATATCGTCGAACGCCTGATTTTCTCCGCCCATTGCCCAGATAAAGGTATAGTTTGATGTGCCGCAGCCGCTGTGGATCGACCAGGAGGGGGAAATCACAGCGTCGTAATTCCGCATGACGATATGGCGGGTCTCCTTGCCCTGACCCATCATATGAAAGACTACGTTGCCTTCGGGGATATTGAAATAGGTGTAGACCTCCATTCGCCTCTCGTGGGTATGGGCTGGCATGGTGTTCCAGACAGAACCGGGGGAGAGCTGCGTCAGTCCCATGGAGAGCTGGCAGGTGGGCAGCACGTCGGGGTGGATGAACTGGTTGATGACACGGGCGTTGGCTGTTTCCGCCGCGCCGCAGGGACGTTTGTTGGCGTCGGCCATGGACAGGAAGGTGGTTTGATACGCCTTGTGGGCCGGGGCGGAAACCAGATAGAACCGTGCGGGGTTTTCCGGACTGCCGCTGGCAAAGACGACTTCTTTCGCGCCCATAGTGATATACAGGCAGTCCTCAAAGCCCAGCTCATATTTTTTCCCGTCCACGGTAATGGAGCCGGGGCCGCCCAGATTAAACACACCCGCCTCCCGGCGTTCGAGGAAGAAGCCGGTGCCGAAATTGGCCCACACGTCGATGCCCTGATCAATGGGCACCTCTTTGTTTACCGGATAGATTCCCAGCACCACCATACGGTCCACATGGGAATAGACGGCCTTTACCTGATCCGGTTCATACAGATTTTCGATGAGGAACTCTTCCCGCAGTTCCTCGGTGGTATAGAGCTTAACGTCGTTGGGATTGGCAGAATAACGAATATCCATAAAGAACTCCTTTATTTAGCAGTTTTTTGCAGGGCCTTTGTTTTCCGAATGACCATTTCCGTCTCCCCGTCAAAGAGGTATACGTCTTCATACGGAATGGAGAAGGTGATAGAGCTGTCGATTTCGGGAGTGTCGTGGGGATCGACCTTGAGAATGGCTTTGTCATCCCCGGCGGTGATGTAGACGTTGGTATTGTCACCCAGCATCTCCGTCAGCTCCACCTGAGCCTGCACCCGGAGAGCGCCGTCTCTCTCGCCCAGCTCAATGGCCTCGGGCCGGAAACCGAAAACAATTTCTTTGCCCTCGTATTGCTTTCCCCGGCCCTCCAGCCGCGCCGATATATCCAGCGTATTAGGACCAAAGGCAACCTTTCCGCCCTTCACCACAGCGCGTACAAAGTTCATGGGCGGCTCGCCGATGAAGCCCGCCACGAACACGTTGACCGGGTCGTGATACAGCTCATAGGGGGTGCCGATCTGCTGGACATAGCCGTCCTTCATGACCACGATGCGGTCAGCCAGGGTCATAGCCTCGGTCTGGTCGTGGGTGACATAGATAGTCGTAGCTCCGGTCTCCCGGTGAATCTGAGCGATTTCGGAGCGCATGGTGACACGCTGCTTGGCATCCAGGTTGGAAAGCGGCTCATCCATAAGGAATACGCCCACTTTGCGGATGATAGCCCGGCCAATGGCGACTCTCTGGCGCTGGCCGCCGGACAGGGCACGGGGCAGACGGTCCAAATAGTCGGTCAGGCCCAGGATGCGGGCGGTGTTCTTCACCTTCTCTTCAATGACCTCCTCGTCCACTCCCTGAAGCGTGAGGCCGAAGGCAATGTTGTCGAACACGGTCATCTGGGGATAGAGGGCGTAGCTCTGGAACACCATTGCCACCTCCCGCTCCCGGGGGCCCCAGTCATTGGCCCGCTTGCCGTTGATGAGGAAGTCGCCGTTGGAGATGTCCTCCAGGCCCGCGATCATCCGCAGGGTGGTGGATTTTCCGCAGCCGGAGGGACCGACAAAGACAATAAATTCCCCTTTGCCGATCTCCAGGTTGAAGTTGTGGACCGCGTGATACCCGTTGGGGTAGATTTTATTGATGTCTTTCAGTGTTAAGTACGCCATAGTCTTTGTCTCCTTGCACATGGATTTCCGGCCGTCCGGTGTGAGGGTTATGTTCGTTTGACCTCCGTATAAGCCAGCACAAAGGGGGCCACCCCCTTGGCGTCGTTTTCCACCACCGGCTCGGAGAT
>CAMWSZ010000549.1 GCA_947177005.1 uncultured Clostridia bacterium
CCAGCTGTTCCAGCAGGGTATTTGTCTCATACAAATACATATCCAGGATGCTGTCATTGCCACTGCCCATAAAACGCCACCTCATTTGCAAATTTTTGGTTAGGCGCGGGGCGGTCCAAAAAGGGCAGAATACCCCCGCGCTGACTTCATCACTATGGATATCGGCAGGAGCAGATAAAAAATTAAGACATCAATAAACTTTTATTGAAATGGAGTATCGCCTATGCCAGATTTGCTCGGTGTGACCAATCCGGTCCCCGGGATTGACAGTCAAAACGTCAACCGGAGCATACCGGTTTCCCCCAACAACACGCAGATCCAGAACGCGCCGGACCCAAGCCGGGTCAGCCGTCCGGACAACCGCTCGGAGCAGCAGACCGCCGGGGACGATACCGGCGGCGCGGGAGCGCTGCGCTATGATTCCAACTACCTGACCTTCCTCCAGCGGATGCGGGACACCCCCGACCTGATGGAGAACATGACCGAACTTTTCCGGATGTTCCAGGGGACGGTGGTCAATTCCGGCATGTCGGAGGGCATCGCCCAGGACATGGCCGCGCTGATGCAGATGCTGCAAATGGACGAGGGGGAAATGGTCAAATTTTTTCAGAACCAGCTGGAGGCGGGCAACCGCTTTTCCGGCCCGCTGTTTTCTCTCTTGCAGGAGGCTTATGGCGGACGCAGCAGCGATCTGCTGCGGGGCAGCATTTTGCAGTTCCTCAAGCGCTATAACGACTATTCCTCCAGCCAGCATATCCAGAACAACCTCCTGCGGAACCTGACGCAGCTGACCCGTTCGATCCCCGCCAGCTTCGGCAACCGGCTTCTGCCAATGGTATCGGATCTCGAGGCGCAGCTGATGAAAGGGAACCGGCAGGGGGCTTTGAAGCTGCTTCAGAACACCATTCTGCCGTTCCTGTCCAACTACACCTCCCGCACCAACGACATGGGCCTGTCCCGGAACCTGATTAACATGCTGGCGCTGGACGTGGCGCGGTTTGAGAACGGGACGGAGGAGAGTCTTTTGCAGGCGTTTCACCAGCTCAGCGTCCACGGCTCCCTGCGGGAACGGCTGGGCAATCTGTCCGACGAGGCCCTCCTGCGGCTGCTCAACAACGGCAGCTTTGCCAAGGCCGCGGAGAGCGACCCGTTCGCCGACCAGTTCGCAAAAACCGCCGCCCGGGCCCTGCGCGGCGGAGCGGGGGCCGAGGCCCAGGAAAATTTTCGGAACATTATTTCTGCCATGCTCGTCAATGAAAGTGTGTTCATGCCCCTCAACCACATGATCCTCCCCCTGATGTGGGACGGGAGGATGATGTTCAGCGAGGTGTGGGTGGACCCGGACGCGGAGGAAAACATGAAGCGGGGCCAGGGCGATCAGGACAATGTGATCCGGTTCCTGTTCAAAATGGATATCCAGGATCTGGGCTTTTTTGACATGGTTCTCACCTACCGGCGGGACAACGTGGACATTCAGGTGTTCTGTCCGCGGAAGGTCGCGCCCTTTGCGGACACGGTCAGCGGTGAGCTGACCCGGATCCTGACCGACAACGGCTTGCAGGCCAACAACGTTCTGGTGAGACAATTGGAACAGCCGGTGCCTATTTCCAGCGTGTTCCCACAGATTTTCAGAGGAGGGAGTGGCGTCGATGTCAAGGCGTGACCGTTCCGCAGTCGCCCTTCGGTACGAGGGCGGCAGCGGCGCACCGGTGGTGGTTGCCTCCGGTATGGGGTATCTGGCGGAAAAAATCGTGGAGGTGGCGTCGGAAAACGGCGTGCCGGTCTACGAGGACAATTCGCTGGCTACCATGCTGTCCCAGCTGTCTCTGGGACAGGAGATCCCGGACAGTTTGTACCGGGCAATCGTGGAGATTTATGTCTATTTCCTCAATTTTGATCCCAACGATCCCGACAAGGCCCGCCGGGAACGGCAGGCGGCAATAGACCGCAGTTCCGCGTCCAGCGCGCAGCCCGCCCCGCAGAAGCCCGCCGCGTCCCGGCCCGCCCGGACCGCAGCGCCGAAACCCCCGGCCGGCGCGGCCTACGGACCCAGAAAGGAGACACGCTGATGGAACGGCTGTATTTGATTCTGGACGGCGAGGGACATGCGCTGTCTCAGGCGGTGCTGGAGTCCGCGCCGGACGCATCCGCTTTGCAGGTGCGCCTGCTGGACGATGAGCCGGAGGATTTCACCCATAAAGGCGAGATCCAGCTGATCGGTCTGGACGACGGCTCCCCGGCCTGCCGGGGCTTTGTGGAGCGGCAGCGGGGCAGCCGGCTGGTGATCCATACAACGGCAGATCTGGGCGTCGAGGCCCGGGAAAACCTGCGGGTAGCCACCGATTTCAGAAGCGTGATCTATCCCGTCACCGGACGGTGGCGGGGCCAGCGCGCCGTACAGGGCCACGACCTCAGCTGCGGCGGCGTGGCCTTCCACACAATGGAGCGGCTTTCCGTGGGCGAGATCGCAGAGATCGTCCTCCCCGTGACGGACGAGCCGCTCCTGCTGCACTTCCGCGTCCTGCGCGAGCTGCCCTCCGATACCCCCGTGCCCCTCTACGCGGCCCGGTTCATCGACCTGATTCTGGACCAGGAAATCATCATCAGCAAGGCCGTCGTCGGGATTCAGGTCCGGGACCACGGCCGGGGGTTATTTTTTCCCGCCGGGGGATGATATTGGCCGGGATTTTACCG
>CAMWSZ010000550.1 GCA_947177005.1 uncultured Clostridia bacterium
TGCCAAGGCCATGCTGAACGAGACGAATCACAGAATCCCCATTCGTTGTCAGAATGTTTTTGCTGAAATCTAATCGTAGCTGTCCAAAAAGGGATTCATTGGTAGTTTCAGAACCTGCTTTCACCAAAATCAGATTTTCTGTGTTGTGCCGTAAATCAAGTTTGTCCAATGGTGGGGATTCCGGAGAGAGAATCCCCACCATTCTATCGTGAATCAGCACCTCATGGTCCAGTTTACCAAACGGTGAGCAGGACAGGGCAAGGTCAATGCTGTGTTCTGCTGCCATACGTCGCAATTCTCCGGGGGTTCCTTCCACAAGTGATACGTTGACCTGTGGATACTGTTTTCTGTAAATTTGAAGCGGCTTCGGAAGCAAGGTCTGGGTCAAAATTGGCAAGGAACCAATCCGAAGATTTCCGCCAATAAAGTTATTTTCCAGATAAGCGGTCTGATAAAGCTGATCTTCCAGATGCTCCATCTCCAAAGCAATCAAGCGTACCTTCTCCCCAACATCAGTCAGGATCAGGCCACGCTTTCTATCGCGGTGAAAGAGTTTCACATTTAGGTCCCGCTCCAGATTTTTGATGGCCTGACTGACGGCAGGCTGAGAAATATAGAGCTTGTTGGCCGTCTCTGTAATGCCGCCGTTCCGGGTCACAGACAGAAACATTTTCAAGTTGTGGTTTAACATAATCAATCACCTATGTTCTGTTAATTATATCTGTATTTGCCTTATGTCAAAGATTACTATATACTTTAGATAAAGTCAACCCAAACCTAAATCATTTGACAGGGAGGAACGGACATGGCGGCCAAAAATTTTGACCAACTCGCGGACCAAATCCTTCTCCATGTAGGAGGAAAAGAAAACATCACTTACCTCGCACACTGCATGACCCGCCTGCGTATGACACTGAAAGAAAACAGCTTGGCAGAAATCGAGGCTCTGAAAAAGCTGGATGGCGTGATGGGAACCCAGTGGTCCGGTGATCAGCTCCAGATCATCATCGGCCAGAAGGTGCCTGATCTCTATGCGATTGTCCGCAGAAAAGGTGGACTGGATCAGGCAAATACCGTCAGCGAAAACGTGGACGGCAAGGCGAAGGAGAAGCTGACGCCAAAAGTAATCGGCGGCAAGATTCTGGATGGACTGTCTGGCAGCCTAAGCCCTATGATTCCGCTTCTCATCGCTGGCGGTTTGTTGAAGCTGATTGTGGTTATTGGGGCGCAGTTAAAGCTGCTGGATTCGGCCAGCAACACCGGAGCGCTCTTGAACTTCTGGGGCGATGCCGCGTTCTACTTCCTGCCCGTCTTTGTCGGAGGCTTTGCGGCAAAAAAATTCGGCGCAAACGTGGGCCTGGGCATGATGTTAGGTGCCGCTCTTATTTATCCTGATTTTATTGCAATGGTCGGTGAGGGGACGGCGATCACCCTATTCGGTCTGCCGGTCTATATGGCAACATACACCAGCACTCTGCTGCCCTCGGTCCTCTGCGTTTGGGTAATGAGCTATGTAGAGAAATTCTTTGCCAAGCACTCTCCGGATTCCCTGCGCGCTATGCTGGAGCCGTTCTGCACCATGCTGATAATGGTTCCCCTCTCACTCTGTGTGCTGGCCCCCATTGCAACGATGATCGGCAATGTAGTCGGCGTTGGATTGAACTGGCTCATGGGTTCCTTTGGCTTTATCGGTCTGGCTATCATCGGCGCTTTGTGGCCGATTCTGATTGTTGCTGGTATGCACGTTGGCCTGCTGCCCTTCATTTTCCAGCAACTCTCTGCATTTGGATATATGACCATTAACATCCCCAATTTTACCAATAACTTTGCCCAGGGTGCTGCCTGCCTTGGTGTGGCAGTTCGCACCAAGGACAGCAACCTCCGTGCGGAATCCATCACCTGTGCCATTACTGCACTGACTGGCGGTATCTCAGAACCTGCCATTTTCGGTATTTGCCTCCAAAAACGCACTCCGCTGTACGCTTCTATGATTGGTAATGCAGTGGGCGGTGCTATCGTTGGCCTTACTGGATGTAAAATGTTCACTTTCACCGCGGCTGGTGGACTGCTGGGCCTTCCCGCTTTTATCGGTGAATCTGCTGCCAACCTGCTTTTCTTCCTGGCCGCTTCTGCTGCCACGATGGTAGTTACCTTCCTGATGACAATGGTTCTTTACAAACCGGAGGCGGTTGTAGAAGAACCTGAGACAACACAAAATGCTCCCGCTATTCAACTGGCGGACAGCGGCGCTCCCAAAACAACCGAGTTGCGAAGCCCTATGGCTGGTCAGGTGGTCGCTCTTACGGAGGTTCCCGACGAAACCTTTTCTGAGGGCATCCTGGGCTTGGGCGCGGCAATCATTCCAGCAGATGGCAAGGTGTACTCTCCTGTTGACGGTGAAATCAGTTCTACCGTGGACAGCCGCCACGCCGTTGGTATCCTGGCTGATACTGGAGCTGAGATTCTGATTCATTTCGGTCTGGACACTGTGCAGTTGAATGGCGAGGGCTTTACATATCACATTAAGGATGGACAAAGAGTTCGCGCCGGTGATCTGCTGATCTCTGTTGATCTTGCTCTGGTTAAAGCAAAGGGCTATAATACAATCACGCCGGTACTGGTTTCCAATGCGGAGGATTACGAAACTTTGAATGTAATTGGCAGCGGAACGATTAGGGTCGGGGAACCGCTGA
>CAMWSZ010000551.1 GCA_947177005.1 uncultured Clostridia bacterium
TCTGCACGATGTATACTTACCGTGACAGCGATTGCCTCACAATGGAATTTCCCTTTGCGTCCTTCTCCTTCACCCTCTCAGCCCCCGCCGCCGTATACCTCCACAGCTTCGCCAAATAATCATCCATCCGGACAGGTCATAACTTGTCCGGATGTTTCATATATTTTCAGCGGGTGATGATTGATGAGAAAAACGTTTCCTGTGCTCCTGATTTTACTGTCCGGCGTTTTACTGCTGTGCCGTCCGGAGAGGGCGGCGGAGGCGGTGCGGGACGGTCTGGCCCTGTGCGCCGGGACCGTGATTCCGTCGCTGTTTCCGTTTTTCGTGGTGGTGTCGCTGCTGCTGAAGCTGGGCCTCGCGGACTGCTTGCAGGGTATTTTCGCTCCGCTGATGCGTCCGCTGTTCCGGATGCGGGGCGTGTGCGCGCTCCCACTGCTCACCGGTCTGCTGGGCGGCTATCCCGCCGGGGTGAGGGCGGCGGCGGAACTGTACCATACGGGACAGCTGAACCAGCAGGAGGCGGAGCTGCTGCTGGGGTTCTGCGACAACTGCGGTCCCGCGTTTTTAATGGGATACGTAGGCGCGGGGATTTTGGGCAGTGCAAATGCCGGGCTGTGGCTGTATCTCATCCATTCGGCCTCCGCGCTGCTGACAGGCGTCATTCTCTGCCGTATCCAACGAGACCGCGGTCCGGGACTGCTGCGCAACAGCCTGCCGGTACGGGCTGCGGCCTTCCCGCAGGCCCTGACGGAATCGGTCTCGGGGGCGCTGGCGTCAATGCTGCAAATCTGCGGATTTGTAGTGCTGTTCCGGGTTTTAGCGGCGCTGCTGCCGGAGGGAACGCCCGGTTTAGGTGCGCTGGAAATGGTATCGGGCATCGCCGGTTTGGTTCCGGGACAGACCGGTTTTCTGAGCGCCGCCGCAATCGTGGGCTGGGGCGGCTTGTCGGTTCACTGTCAGGCAATGGCGGTGGCCGCGCCGGAGGGCCTGTCGTTCCGCTGGCACTGGGCGGGCAAAACCGTGCAGGCCGTGATCTCGGTGATTCTGGCCGCCGCGGTCTGGCGCGGATTTTTCAGTTGAATTGTTCCTCCGGTTGTTGTATAATACAGACATCAGACGGGTGGGTCCGTCAATCCATACAGAGTTCAGGAGGGCTTTCACTATGACCTATACGATGAAGGTAGCGGGTCTGGAACGGGAACTGCCGCTGTGCAAGGTCAGCGACGACCTGTACATCGGCGCGTTCATCATCTTCGGCGACGCAGAGCTGACAGTCGCGTGCGCGTCCGCGCTGCTGGAAAAAATCCCGGCGGACAGTTACGACTACATGCTGACCGCTGAAGCCAAAAGCATCCCGCTGATCCACGAAATGGCGCGGCAGTCCGGCGCAAAGCAGTATTTTATCGCACGGAAGGGCAGCAAAGTATATATGCCCGATCCGATCCATGTATCGGTCCGGTCCATTACGACGCTGCGCCAGCAGGATCTGTTCCTGGGCGCGGACGACTGCGCGAAAATCAAGGGCAAACGCATCCTGCTGATCGACGACGTGATCTCCACCGGCGAGAGCCTGCACGCACTGGAGGAGCTTGTTCATGCGGCAGGCGGTACGGTGACGGGCCGGGCGGCCATTCTCGCGGAGGGCGATTCCCTGGAGCGCAAGGATATTACTTATCTTGCGCCGCTGCCTGTGTTCAACGCAGACGGTACTGTAAAAGGGTAAACAAGGCATAAAATGCGCCCCGGAGGGAATCTGTTTTTCCCGCCGGGGCTGTCCTTTTTCAGTTTCGTATCACATAACAATAATCCGTTACCGGTTCCTTCCATACCTCTAATTGCTCCAGTTCCTGTATGTCCTCTGCCGACAGTTCGTCTATGGGGATTTCCGCTTTTCGTACCCGGTGGTCAAAGTCCATGTCCTGCCAGACATGCCAGAATTCGATTTCCCCGGCAGTTTTCAAGTGCTCCTTCAAATATGCAATCACTCTTTCCGCCCGTCCGGGGGTATATGTATACAGCCATTCAAAACTTGCATAATATCTCTTCTCTGACAGAATTTCCAGTACCCTTTCCCTGGGAATAATCGCAAAGCCGTCATCCCTGCCGCTGTCCTCAGTCCTTCTCTCGTCGATATAAAAAGTGACTGTAAAGTCGAAATCCGGCGGCGGATAGAATTCTTGCAAAGGCGCGTCAGAAGCCAGCAGCATAAGCGTACTCATTGTGTTTCCTCCCTGTTTCTGATTGCATGTTACTATACCACTTATACACCTGTATTGCAAGACTTTATAAGTGTACGCCCGGCGCGGAAGCATATCAGATCTTCCGCGCCGGTTTCCTATATTCAGGTGTTGTTTTTGCTGATCGGCTGCCGTACCAGCAATCTTTTCAGCGCCTTGCCGTCGAAGGGGATCACCGGGTACAGATACCCTTTTCCCAGAATCGGTTTTGTCGTCAGGAGCATCAAAAACAGACCGGCTATGCCTATAATCAGCCCCCAGATGTCAAACGCCGCTACCAAAATCAAAAATACCATACGCGACAGCTTCAGCGCATACCCCAATTCAAAGCTTGGCTGCGCAAAATTCGCAATCGCCACAAACGCCATATAGACCAGCACCTCCGGCACCATCCACCGGGCCTGTACCGCGAAGTCGCCTAAAATCAGCGCCCCCAGCATGGAGAAGGAGTTG
>CAMWSZ010000552.1 GCA_947177005.1 uncultured Clostridia bacterium
CTACAAGCCCAAGGACGGACTGTTCGGCTCGAAACTTGTGGGAATGGCCAAATTTGTCGAGCTGTTCAGCGACGTGACTTTCCTCCGCACCCTGCGCAACACGCTCTGCATGGGCGTATTGAACCTGGCCTTCTGCTTCGTCACGGCTATCGCGTTCGCGATTCTGCTCAACGAGGTGAAGAGCAACGGCGGGAAAAAGCTCGTGCAGACGATCTCCTACCTGCCCCACTTCCTCTCCTGGATCATCGTGACGGGCATCCTCCACGATATGCTCTCCGGCGGCGGCATCGTCAATGAAATTCTGGTGGGGTTACATATCCTGGACCAGCCGCTGAACTTCTTCGCGTATCCGCAGCTGTTCTGGGGAATCGTGGTCTTTGCCAACGTCTGGAAAGAAACCGGCTGGAACGCCATTATCTATCTGGCCGCGATTACAGCCATTGATCCGTCTCTCTACGAGGCGGCGCAGATCGACGGCGCGGGCCGCTGGTCCCGGATCCAGGCGGTCACGCTGCCCGGCATCCGGCCCATTATTATGATCCAGCTGCTCATGAACGTGGGCAACGTGCTCAACGCCGGCTTTGAAGTCCAGTACCTGCTGGGCAACGGCCTGGTGCAGAGCGTCTCCCAGACCATCGACATCTATGTCCTGAAATGGGGCATCAGCCAGGGCGACTACGCCATCGGTACCGCGGCCGGTATCTTTAAGAGCGTGGTCAGTATCGTTCTCATCGTCGCCGCGAACCAGATCGCCAAGCGGTCCGGCGAAGAACGGCTGTTTTAGAAGGGGGCTTTGATGATGGCAAAAGCAATGACTGGAAAAAAGATCAAATCCACCACCGGCGATAAGGTTTTTACCGTGTTCAACACCATTATCATGGTCCTTTTCGTCATTATTACCCTCTATCCCGTGCTGAACACGCTGGCTGTGGCCTTTAACGACGGCACGGACGCGCTGCGGGGCGGCATCCATATCTGGCCCCGCATGTGGACGCTGAAAAACTTCACCACAGTGCTTGAGAAGCAGAACCTGCTCACCGGCGCGAAGATTTCCGTCCTGCGCACCGTGATCGGCACACTGCTCTCCCTCTTCCTCAACGCGGTGCTGGCCTTCCTGCTGAGCCGGAAAGAGTTCGTCTTCCAGAAATCCCTCTCTCTGTTCTGGGTTATCACGATGTATGTCAACGGCGGTCTGATCCCTGTGTTCCTGCTCTACAAATTCCTGGGATTAACCAACAGCTTCTGGGTCTACGTCATCCCCGGTGCGATCAGCTGCTACAATATGCTGGTAATCCGAACCTATATGAACAACAGTATACCGAACAGCCTGGTGGAATCCGCGCAGATCGACGGCGCGGGATATACCACGATTTTCCTCCAGATCATTTCTCCCCTGTGCAAGCCGGTATACGCTACCGTAGCGCTGTTTTCCGCCGTAGGCCAGTGGAACTCCTGGTTCGACGCCATGCTCTATAACCGCATGAGCGAACAGTACACCACCCTGCAATACGAGCTGATGAAGCTGCTGTCCTCGGTGACCAACCAGGGCGCCAGCGCGGAGTCCATGAAAAACGCCGCCGGAGCGGTTACGCCGACTTCCGTGCGCGCCGCCGCTACGATTCTCACCATGCTCCCCATTGTCTGCCTGTATCCCTTCCTGCAAAAATACATCGTACAGGGCCTGACGATGGGCAGCGTCAAAGAGTAAACAGACCTAATATTGTAGAAATGGATGGAATACTGTGTATGGTTTTCCATCCATTTTTACGATATCATGCTGAAAAGGAGACTGAAACATGATACGGATTGACTCGCCTGTCATGGCCGCCGGAACCAAGCTCGCCAATCTGCTGATTCTGAATCTGTATTGGATCATCGGCTGTCTGCCCATTATCACGATTGGAACATCCACGATTGCCGCGTTCAGTGTGACGCTGAAGATGACGGAGGACCGGGAGGGTTCCAGCATGACGGTACAATTCTGGAAAGCATACGTTAAAAATCTGAAGCATGGTATTCCTCTGTCGCTGATCCTGCTGGCGGGCTGCGGCAGCATTTTGATGGATGTGCGGATGATCGAGGCCCATACCGGCGATACCACGGGGCTGCTGACGGCGGGCATCGTACTGATCCTTCTTCTGCTCCTGCATTTTATCTATGTGTTTCCCCTAGAGGCCCGATATCAAAACAGCCTGCTGGCCGGGCTGTCTAACGCGCGGGGGATTTTTCTCTTTCACCTGAAAAGGAGCCTTGCGCTTACCGGCATCCTGCTGGCGGAATTCCTGCTGGTCACACAGCTCAATACGCCGATGCGCACCTTCAGTATCCTGTTCCTGCCGATTCTGATGATCTATACCATCAGCAAAGCGGTCATGCCGCTCTTCCGCAGGCTGGAGGAAAACGCCGACAATATCCGGAACTAAGTGAGATCGGAGCATTTTGCACTTATGGCAGAGAAATCGTTGATTCAAAGGGAATACCGCAATGTGTTTGCGGAACTGGGATATGATCCCATCGAAATCCAGGCGCGGACCCGGAAAATCTTTGAAAGTTTGTTTTACGGGGAAGCTGATGAGCGGCTGTACCACTGGACCAGGCCGGAGACAGCCGGCTTCGAGGATACCGGGTACCAGGATGTGCGCACGGAAGGCATGAGCTATGCCATGATGATGTGCGTACAGA
>CAMWSZ010000553.1 GCA_947177005.1 uncultured Clostridia bacterium
AGTACTCGTTCTCGTCGGGCACGTCGTAGTTGAACACCGCGTCCACGTCGTCCACATCAATGCCCCGGGCGGCCACGTCCGTGGCTACGAACACCCGCAGTTCGCCCTTACGGAATTTCGCCATTACCTTTTCCCGTTTCTCCTGCGGGATGTCGCCGTGGATGCACTGGGCGTCGATGCCGCGCATTTGCAGCAGCTTTGTTACACGTTCAGTGTTGCCCTTGGTATTGCAGAAAACCATGACGCGGTCGAACCGCTCCCGGTCCAGAATTTTCTCCACGGCGTCCACCTTCTCGTTCATGGACGTATCCAGCCGGTACTGCAAAATATCCGGCTTGTTCTCTTCCACGGCCCGCACCGTGATCTCCACGGGGTCCCGCTGGTAGACCCACGCGATGTCCATAACCTCACGGCTGATGGTAGCGGAGAAAAGGCCCAGATTTTTCCGGTTTTTCATCTGGTCCAGCAGCTTTGTGACGTCGTGGATAAAGCCCATATCCAGCATTCTGTCGGCCTCGTCCAGCACGGCTGTCCGCACGCTGTCGAGGCGCACGGTGCGCCGTTTCATGTGGTCACCCAGACGCCCGGGCGTGGCAATCACGATTTGGGGGCGTTTTTTCAGCGCCTCAATCTGCTTTCCGATAGGCTGGCCGCCGTAGAGGCAGACCAGCCGGATTCCCGGACGGAACTGGGCAAGATTCCGCATTTCCGACGTGATTTGCAGCGCCAGCTCCCGGGTGGGGGCCAGGATCACCGCCTGAAGCTGATCGGATTCCGTATCAATATGTTCGATAATAGGGATACCGAAGGCAAAGGTTTTGCCGGTACCGGTAGGGGCCTTTGCGGTGACGTCCTGCCAGGCCAGCATGGGCGGGATGCACCCGGCCTGAATGGGGGTGGACGTCTCATATCCTTTTTTTGACAGCGCCCGCAGCATGGCCGGGGACAGCCCCAGCGTGTCAAAGCGAGCGCCCAGTGTGATTTCCATAGCTTGCTATCCTCGCGCTTTCGTAATGGATTCTATAACCGTAGTAGTATAGCATAAAAAATAACCCGCCGCAAGCACGGCAGGAGATTTTTTTGTAATTTTTTCTGGATTTCGCCATCTTGACAAAACGGGGTCCGGTGCGTATAATACAAACAGAAGGGACGTTGCGACAAGCGGTTAGTCCCAGATGCAGTATATGAAATGACCGCTATCTTGGACGGAGGGCGGTCATTTCCTTTTGCCGAAAATCTGGTAACAGACCCCAACAACGCCAATGATTACGAGAGTAAACTGGAACAGTTCTCCGTATGTAACCATAGCAATTCCCCCTTTCCGGGGGATCAGGATTCCCCCTGTAATGGGGGACTAACCGCCTGCCTCTTGTGCAGCGTACCCTTCCGGCCATCCTCTGCGGACGGCTTTTTTATTTTAACTTACTTGCCGTTTTTTGTCAATCTGCGCCCCGCAAAAATCCTTGACAAAACGGGGTCTGGTGCGTATAATACAAACAGAAGGAACGCTGCGACAAGCGGTTAGTCCGAACGCTGAATCATGAAATGACCGCTATCCGGGCTGGGGGCGGTCATTTCCTTTTGCCGAAAATCTGGTAACAGACCCCGACAACGCCAATGATTACGAGAGTAAACTGGAACAGTTCTCCGTATGTAACCATAGCAATCCCCCCTTTCCGGGGGATCAGGATTCCCCCTATAGTGGGGGACTAACCGCCTGCCTCTTGTGCAGCGTACCCTTCCAGCCGTCCTCTGCGGTCGGCTTTTTTATTTTACTTTACTTGCCGTTTTTTGTCAATCTCCGTCCTGTGAATTTGCAGGGGAAACCCCCGGGGGCCGAAGCCCTCGGGGGTAACAGTTTTTTAGTCTAGCACTTAATCGTTATAGATGAAACAGAATCAGGTGCCAGGATCAACTTCCACTCCGCGATAGCAGACGGCTACATAGATAGGATCAGCACCATTCACCTTTGCCGGAGTGCTAGTGGCAGGATCAGCCGGAGTCACTTTCGCTCCTACATCCACAACAATCGTAACCAGTTCATATCCATCCGGAGTCCACCTGTCAGTCCAAGGATCACCAACATCAACGTTCGTTTGATTTTTTCCTGTGGTCAGTTCCACTGTGCAGCCCTCAGGAACAAGAACGTCAAAGGAAACACTGCTTACAGGTTTTTCCTCGTCTGGAAGTTTTGAGATTTCTACAGTATTAGGAAGGCTGATCTTGTAGAGTGCAAGAACGTTCTTCTCTACGCCGCCAGTGGTGGTGCCGGTACTGTTACCAGTAGGCCCATCAGTCACAGCATTTGTTGCATACGCGATAGTTGTATAATCGCCTTTACTGTCAAGGGCTCTAAAGGCTCCGCCATCTTCACCGCCTTTAAGGATCTCAGTCGTGCCAAAATCAAGCGTTACGGTATTATCCAGATTGCTGATTGTGACCTCCCACTTGGAACCTGTATATTTCTTGTCACCATCTTGGCAGACACTAACAGGAGCGATATCAATCTGAACAGCACTCTTGTCGCCTCTGCCCAGTTTGATTTCTGGCATCAACCCTTCATCAGTACCCAAATCAACGGTCAGTTTCATCTCGTCAGCAACAGGGTAAACCTTCTTGTCGAGCAGCGCAGTCCCGTTATGACTATACTTACCAACATCACTACCAGTCGCAGTGAAC
>CAMWSZ010000554.1 GCA_947177005.1 uncultured Clostridia bacterium
GCCCATAACTGTGACCAGGGGTGCATTCTTCGCGTCCACAAGTGTAGACAATAGCATCGTTGCCATGGTAGAATTCATTTGAGAAAACATAATCCTGCATTCGGAGCCCTCCATATCCCGACAAAATTCTATACAGAAAAGACATTCGTCCATGTTATCCTCTATTATATCATGTTATAATCAAGATATCAATGGGGCGAAATACAGGAAAGAAAGTGAGGTAAAATCGCGTAAAACACAATAATAACTCCTTTTGAAGAAGATATCTGTTGATTTAGATTTTTTGTCTGAAACAGCGGATAAAAAATATGGAGACAAAAAGCCATATATTCGGAGAGATGGAGATGCAGTCCGCCCCGGCGGTACAACAATATTTACAGAAAAGAGGGGTACTTATGGATGAACGCAAGAGGACACGGTATCTGAACATCACGAAAGAGGTAATCGGACATCTGGGCGGACGGGAAAATCTGACCGGCGTTGCCCATTGTGCGACCCGCCTGCGTGTGGTACTCAAGGACAACGAAAAGGCCAATCTGGAGGCCATTGATAACGTGGACTTGGTCAAAGGCGTTTTTCTGGCAGGAGATCAGGTACAGATCATCTTCGGTTCAGGATTGGTCAATGACGTATATGAGGTATTCGCGGACCATACCGGTATGAAGGGCCAGTCGCTCAGCGACCTCAAGACGGAGGCCAACCAGAAAATGAACCCGCTTCAGCGCGTTCTGAAGGGGCTGTCTGACGTGTTTATCGACATTATGCCGGGCATCCTTGCGGCGGCGCTGCTGACCGGCCTTTCCGGTGTGCTGGGCAACCTGTCCATCGTGGAGAGCAACCAGACGCTGTTTGGCATCAACCGGCTGATTAACATTTCTTCGGGCGCGATTTTCGGATTTCTGCCGCTGGTTGTGGCGTACAGCGCCTGCAAACGGTTCGGCGGACGGCCTATCATGGGACTGGTGTTGGGCTGTATCATGCTTTCCGGCAGTCTCGCAGACGCGTATGCGGCAGCACAGGGAACAGCCGCGTTTGAAACTATCCATCTGTTTGGTATTCCTGTTGACCTGATTGGCTTCCAGGGCGGTATTATTATCGCGCTGATGATGGGCTGGGTCGTTGCAAAACTGGATAATTTCTTTGAGAAACACGTACCGGAGGTAATCCGGTTGCTGGTTTCCCCGCTGCTGACCACCCTTTGCGGTGCGTTTCTGCTGTTTCTGGCGGTTGGTCCTTTGGGACGTGCCTTACAGAGCGGCATCACCAACGCACTGGTCTGGAGTACAAACAACCTCGGCATTTTCGGCTATGCGCTGTTCTCCGGCGTACAGCAGCTGATAGTTATTACCGGCCTGCATCATATCTTCGGGGCAATCGAATCCCAACTGCTCGCCGACACCGGACGCAACTTCATCAATCCTCTGATGAGCGTTGCGATGATTGCGCAGGGCGGCGCGGTGCTTGGCCTGATGGCGAACCGCTATTCTGACAAGAAGTCCCGCGAACTGTGCGGTTCAAGTTTTGTTTCTATCCTCTTCGGCATCACGGAACCTGCGCTGTTCGGCGTCAATATCCGTTACAGATATCCGCTGGTATGCGGCTGTTTGGGCGGTGTGATCGGCGGCGCACTGGTGTATATATTCAATCTGGCGGCGCTGGGCTTTGGTACAACGGTAGTGCCCGGTATCGCCATCTGCGACCCGGCAAATGGCGGCTATACGAAATATGTCGCGGCGCATCTAATTGCGCTGGCTGCGGGTTTTGCTTTCACGGTCCTCTACGGAAAGATGATCGCAAAAGAAACGGTTCAGACGGCTCCTGCGGCAAAGGCGGCAGCAACAGTCCCCCCAACTCCCGCCGCTGCCGCATCCTTCACAGAGCTTCGGATTGTGTCCCCAGTAAAAGGAAAAGTCAAGGATGTTTCAGAATCCGTTGACCAGACCTTCGCTGCGAAAGTACTGGGCGAGGGTGTCGCCATTGATGTGGAGGACGGCACTATTTACGCACCGGTAGACGGCACCATCATGCAGGTCACTGATACTGGCCATGCTGTTACGATGGAGCTGGCGGACGGCGTGACGCTTCTGATTCACTGCGGCGTTGACACGGTGAAGCTGGGCGGCAAGGGCTTCCAAGTATTCGTAAAGGATGGCCAACGGGTGCAGCAGGGTACGCCGCTGCTCAAGATGGACATTCCGACAGTGAAAAAAGCCGGCTATCCGACACAGACGATGATGGTGTTTGAGATGGATGATGATAAAGTGGTGGAAATCACGCCCGATCAGAAATATGTAGCGGTTATTCGCAATAAATAAAGCAACCTGCGATGAGCGGGACGGCGGTTCTCCGTCCCGCTCTCTCGCAGTCAGAAAGAAGGGACGACTATGAATCGATTGCACAAGGACCTGAATATTCTGGTAAATCGGGTGGAAGCCTGGGAACATCCGCGTGTTTCCGCCGACTCATGGCGGCAGCGGTTCCACCTGATGCCGCCATGTGGTTGGATGAACGATCCGAACGGCCTGTGCTGGTATCGCGGGCAGTATCATGTCTGCTATCAGTACAGCCCGTTCAATATCGGGGGTGGACTGGGTTTTTGGGGACACTGGAGCAGTCCTGACCTGCTGCACTGGACACAGCAGCCTGTCCTTCTGTGTCCCGACCAGCCCTGGGA
>CAMWSZ010000555.1 GCA_947177005.1 uncultured Clostridia bacterium
AAAATGCTCCTTTTCTTTCTTCCCTTTATAAAAGTAATTGACCGCCTCGGCCCGGTCTTGCGCTGAAAAGCCGTTTCCATCATCTGTTACCGTAATCGTAAGAAAAGACTGCGAATAAGAGAAATCCAAGTCTATTTGCGATTTGCAGTACCGCAAAGAATTAGAAACAATATTTTCTACAATCCGAAACACAGCGGCTGGGGCGATAGATACCGTCTGCTGTGGCAACTGCTCGGAGATGTTGATTTTGGTTTGGTGCTGCTCGGACAAAATAGAAAGCTGTGTCTGCATTTCATTCATCAGATCAGCCAGCGAAATCTCCTTGTATTCCAGGCTTATATCCTCCAAGGCTTGTACCTCATGTACGGAATTTGCATAGTCCTCTAACCTGCTGGCCGCTTGATGGATATACGTTGCAATCTCCCTTGTCCCGTCCTCCGTAAGTACGCCTTTGCCAATGTTCCTATCCAGATATTCACTGTACCCTTTTATGACAGTGATCGGTGTCCGCAGGTCGTGGGAAATACTGGCGTTGATTTTTTTTCGTTCATCCACCAAGGCCCACATCCGGCGGTTATTGTCCAGTAATTCCCGCCGCATCTTTTCAAACGCACCGCAGAGCTGCCCCAATTCGTCTTGCTTTTGATAGTCGATGGCGAAAGACAAATCGCTTTCTGCAATATGGACAATACCCAGCTTGAGCGCGTCCAGTGGTTCTTTCAGCTTGATATGATAGAAAATAGAGCTGGCGCAGCCAATACCCACAAAAGAAAAAATGACAGGCAGCAGGACGATTAAGGTTTGAGCGGTGTTAAATATTATCACTTCTTGATCTGTATACTCGACTGGCTCATTGTTTGTGATGGCACCGCCTGCTTCCAAAGTAAATTTGCCGTTTTCCTCTGGCTGAACAACGGACGGCTGAAAAATGAAAGCGTGGGGAAGCAAAATTTGGTCGCGGATATTAGAGCAAATTCGCACAGAGGCAGCGAACAAAAGGATTACGACTATGGCTGTAATGATTACAATAAGGCAGAAAGTTTTTTTGATGGAAAGATTTTTTAGTTTGTCCATTTATAACCGCACCCCCAAACCGTTTCAATATAATTCTTGTTGGTCGCCTTTGCCAGTTTTGTGCGTATTCTGCGGATATGTTCTTTCAGTATATCACTGTTCCCCTCGGCATCATAGCCCCAAAGCCGCTCATAAATCCGTTCCCGGTCAAAAACCTGCCCAGCGTTGAGCGATAGAAACTCGATAATGTCAAATTCCTTTTTTGAGAATGGGATAATCTGCTCGTTACAGTACACGCACCGTCCCACATAATCAATGAACAGATCGCCGAACATCCTTGTATTGCTGCTATGTCGTGTACGGTTCTCTCTCCTAAGATGGGCTTCTACACGGGCCGTCAGTTCGTCCAGGCTGAACGGCTTTGTGATGTAATCGTCCCCACCGGCCCGCAGGCCGATGATTTTGTCCTGCTCCGTGATGCGAGAGGTCAGGAAGATAATAGGACAGTCAATATGATTGCGTATCTTTTTGCAAAATTCCAGGCCATCAACCTCCGGCATATTGATGTCCAGCAGAATTAAGTCGGGGGCATGGGCAAGCATTTGAGCGGCTTCCTCTGCGTCAGACGCAGTATAGACAAGATAGCCCTCGGTCTGAAAATGTAGTCTGATAAGATTGCTGATAGCAGCTTCATCATCCACTAATAAGAGTTTTGGTATCATGCTTTGTTCCTTTCTGTTGAATGCGTTAAAAAATATACCATTCATGCTATCAGAAGAAAGTCTATATTCAGTCAACATTATAAATCTCCTATCTACATAAAACAAGAGCAAAAATGTAAATAATAAAGAGTAGGTCTCTGCTCTGTATACTTTATTTTCAATTCAAAAAGTAAAGTATACAATATAGGTGGGTGATACAATATGGCTAACATTCAAGACTGCCCCGGTTTTGAACCCTTTGGGGCAGATGTCAAGGCGGCAAGGAAGAAGCGGCGACTGTCCAGGCAGGAGGTCGCTGAAATGGCGGACATCTCAACGGTTTATCTTATCAATATCGAGAATAACCATATCATACCAGCCCTGCCGGTCATAATACAGCTTATTCACATTTTTGATCTGCCTGCCGCAAAGTATTTCAAGCAGCTTGCCACAGGGGATGAAAACGACCCACGCCAACGTATCAGCCGTAAGGTGATGCAATGTCCAGAAAAATATCTGCCAGTTATTGAGGGAGCATTAGACGGGGCTATCGAAAGCAAATAGAGGCCACTTTGCGAGAACGCAGAGCGGCTTCTATTTTTTTGCGCCTTTTTATGGAATTGTCTGCCTTTAGCGCACAATTCCGCTGTTCTGAAACGCTTTATTAGTACGGAGGACGGGGGAAGCGGAACGAGGGAGGGGTAACGTAGCAAGCATAGGGAGTGTGGCCACACTCCCAAAAAACGGCCCACCCCGGCCCCTGCCGGGCCGTGTCCGTTTTTGCTTGTTGGGATAGTCCCAAACCCTTATTCAGAACGGAGGTGACACATGGCGAACAGGAGGCGGAAGATCGTGCTGCGTGTCCCGGTGACGGCGGAGGAACAGGCGTTGATACAGCAGAAAATGGCCCTGCTCCATACCGGCAACTTTTCGGCCTATGCCCGGAAGATGCT
>CAMWSZ010000556.1 GCA_947177005.1 uncultured Clostridia bacterium
CCCTGGACGCCAACTACTTCCAGCACATCACCTATATGAACGACTTCAACGCCGAACATGGTACGCACCTTGTAAGCGCGGCGGGTATCCACTACGAGCCCTTCGGTCTGTACGCAGGAAAAACCGCCTCCCTGGCTGATCTGGCTGACGGCGCACAGATCGCCGTACCCAACGACGGCACCAATGAGGCCCGCGCACTGCTGCTGCTGGAGCAGGAGGGCCTCATTAAGCTCAAGGACGGCGTGGGTCTGTCCGCCACCAAAACCGATATCGCCGAAAATCCCCACAACTATGAGATCGTGGAAATGGAGGCCCGTCTGACCTCCACCGTTTTGCAGGATGTCGATATGTCCGTTATCAACGGCAACTATGCCATTGACGCCGGTCTGAAGGTTTCCGAGGCGCTGGCGGTTGAGTCCGCCGACGGCGCGGCCGCTGAGGCGTATGTAAACGTTCTGGCCGTCAAAGAGGGCAGCGAGAACGATGAGGGCATTCAGGCTCTCGTTGACGCTCTCCAGAGCGCCGAGGTCAAGGCTTTCATTGAGGAGACCTATGACGGCGCTGTAGTGCCTCTGTTCTGATTGAAACAATATGTAACCGCCGGTTTCCAAACGGAATCCGGCGGGTTCTTTATCATGCTGAAGATTATGGATAGCGTCCTACAGCAGAATGTCCTCCGCCAGCCGGGTCATGACAGCAGCGGAACGGGTGATCTCGCAGCAGGGCACAAATTCATCTGGCCTGTGGGCCTGCTCCAGGCTTCCGGGACCGAAAGACATGCAGTTGCGGCAGCCGGTCAGGGACGCAATCACGGCAGTGTCCGTATAGCCGGGGAAAAAGTCCACCGGAAATTCCCTTCCGGCAGCCTTTGACGTAGCGTCCCGCAATTTGCGCAGGAGAAAGGAACCGTTGTCCTTTTCCACGGCGGGCCGCCGGGCGGTGATCTCATAATCCCACGTGACGCCGGGGACCGCCTGTACTGCCTCCGCAGCCGCCTCGTCCACCAGGGCAATTACCTGCGTGTCTGTGACGGGCGGCACGATCCGCAGATCCAAAGAAGCTGTACATGCGTCAGGGACGATGTAAGGATTCCAGCCGCCCTCAATGACGCCGAAAGTAGCAGTACAGGGACCCATTTCCGCATGTTTGGGCAGCAGTGCCAGTTTGTTCCGGATGCGGGTGATGATCTCCGCCATTGCGGCAATGGCGTCGCAGCCCTTTTCCGGCGTGCTGGCGTGGCAGGTCTGACCGTGGGTGTGGAGCATGAACCAGACTTTCCCCTTATGCGCCACCTGTATACGGCTGTCTGTCGGTTCGGCGTCCAGTATGTAGCTGGCGGCATTGACAAAGCCGTCCCGTACTACCTGTTCCGCGCCGGTCATCGCGTCCTCCTCGTTGACGGTTGCAATCAGGAGGAAATCGTACTTGGGTTGTATTCCGCGCTGGGCGATGCTGCGGAACGCGGTCATGGCGGCGGCCAGACCCGCTTTCATATCGCAGGAGCCGCGGCCATAGAGTTTACCATTGGAGATGACGGCATCCAGCGGCGGATAATGCCAGCCCTCTCCCACCGGCATCGTATCCATATGGCAGATATAGACCAGATTGTGCGCCTGAGACGCCCCGCGCAAAACAGCGATTATATTATCCCGTCCCTCGTGTACCGGTTCCCGTATCACTTCGGCAGGGGTATTTTTCTTCAGCCAGTCGAAAACAAAATCACTGACAGCACCCTCATATACGCCCGGATTGGTGCTTTCAATACGGACCAGCTGCTGTGTGAGAAGGACTTCCTCCCGCAATTGCTCATCGTTCATAGTACCGTTCTCCGTTTTTCTTTGGATATTGACAGCATAACACGTTGGTTTTTCCATGTCAAGCGACGTATCATCGCAGACTCCAAACGGCCACCTGAAATTTTTATATTCTGTTGTGATTTCCCCACTCGCACATTCGGTCCAATATGGGAATAAGCGATTTTCCGCGTTCCGTCAGGCTGTATTCGACCTTCGGCGGAATTTGCGGGTATTCCTTTCTGTGAACCAACTGGTCCGCCTCCAATTCTTTCAGGGTAGAACTGAGTGTTTTATAGGAAACTTCACCGATATATCTTTTCATCTCATTAAACCGTACTATACCGAACTCCATCAGCGTATACAAGATTATCATCTTATATTTCCCGCTGATTAAAGACAGCGTATAGCTGAAGCCGGTTGTTTGCAGGCATTCCTGCGCAATGCATCGCTCGCTCATTTTTTTACACTCTCCTTCAGGTAAGTATCGCACCTTAAAGTGCGTACTTGTTTTTTATCTAATGTTTGCTATAATTATAATACCAGCCGGGAGAAAAGTCAACCCATGTTACAGGAAGTGTTTACATGACTGGCTGTGAGCATTTGGGAATGCCATATCAAATAGCAGTCTGACGCTCAAAAACCGCCGTATAGGAACGGTTACAAAATATATACATATTTCAAATGGAGGAATTGTCCCATGAGTAAGAAAATCGTAGTCATCACCGGCAGCCCCCGCAAAAACGGCAACAGCTTCGCCATGACGGACGCCTTTATTCAGGCGGCGGAGGCGAAGGGCCACCAGATCACCCTTTTATACGCCTCTGCGATTAATTTGGGCGGCTGTCACGCATGCGAGAGCTGATACCAACC
>CAMWSZ010000557.1 GCA_947177005.1 uncultured Clostridia bacterium
TTTTTGTAGACTGGTGCGTGGACCTCCAGCAGATAGCGTTCATTGCCGCACTTGTACAGGCACACACCACGCTGCGGGTAGCGGATCAGCTCGTATTCCGATTCCTCCAGCTGCAAATTGTCCATAAAAAACCGCCGGTCAATAGAACCGGCGTTGAACAGGAATTGATGTGTAGGAATTGAGAACAGCGGCTTGGTCAGCTCTGCCACACCCGGCATGGTGAAGTCCTCCAGATTCTGGCTTGCCAGCAGGAGTGCGGAGTCCTTTTTCCGCACACGCTTCATAAAATTGCGGATGTACTCAATGGTGGTCAGATTCGAGAGAAACAGATACAGCTCATCCAGTACGGCTACTGTGTTTCCCTCTGTCAGCAGCTTGTCACTGAGGAAGGACAGCACGTTGAACAGCAGCGCATTCTTGACGCTGCCGCTGGCCTGCATCAGTCCTTTGACGCCGAAAACCAGGAAGCGGGAAGTGGTGATATTCGTTGCGCCGTTGAAGAATTTACTTTCCGCACCCTGACACATGGAGTGGAGGCCCAGCAGGACCTCCTGAAGCAGTTCGGCGGGATAGAGCGGATTCTGCTCCTTGTCGTAGTTCTGGTAGGCGTCTTCGATCACGGCATAGAGGTCCGAGAGGATGGGAAAGTCCGCAGGACGCATGGCGGAAAAATTGGAGTGGTCGTTGATGCCCCACTTGGTGTACAGCCGCTCCAGCATGATCTCAATCGTATCTATATGGCGGTCTGTAAAATCCTTGTAGGAGCGGAAAAAGTCTTTGAGGAAGGAGATGTGCTGGCTGAGGCGGGAGCGTTCGCGGAAAGCGGCGGGAGTGTCCAGGCCGTCTTCATCTTCCCCCTCACCGCTGTCTTCGTCCACGTCCCACACCTTCGGCTCCAGCGGATTGATGCGGTACTGTCCGCTCATCAGGTCCACAAAACAACCGCCCAGATTGGCGCACAGCTCTCCCATCTCATGTTCCGGGTCCAGGCAAATCACCGACTTGCCGGATTCCAGAAGATTGCATACCAGCAGTTTCAGAAGATAGGATTTCCCCTGACCGGAATTGCCGAGGATGAGGATACTGGCGTTGGTCTTGTCATCCGCCCTGCGGTCCAGGTCCACGATGACATTGCTCCCGTATTTATCTTTGCCGATATAAAAACCATGCGGGTCCGTCTTGCCGGAGTAGTTATAGGGGTACAGGTTTGCCACCGAGGAAGCAGGCAGTACCCGTTCATACTTTGCGCCGAAGGTATTCCGGCCAGCCGGATTCGACGCGAGAAATCCGTCCCGCTGGCGGAGCAGGAGCCGGTCCGCGCTCAGCTTGGAGCGCACCAGTTCGCTCATCACCTCGTCCCGCAGCACCCGCAGCGCCTCGGAGTCTTTCGCGGACAGCTCAATAAACACGGCGCAGTGGAGGAGCGGCTCCTGATTCCGGTGCATGGAAGTGATCAGCGCCGCCACGTCCTGCAGGTTGGCTTCTGCCGTGACCGTCTGCTTCATGTCGTTGGTGCTGCGGTCCAGACGGTTTTTATTGGTGGCGTTGTGGATGATCTTGTCCTCCTCCGCAGCGGAAACCAGCCGGATATAGATATTCAGCGTGACGCCGCTGTGTTCTCCCAACCGGCTGAGGAGCGCCATCTCCTCCGTACTGGTGGGATACCCGCGCAGAGCCAGCGTGCAGTGGTAGGCGCTGCCCAGAATGAAATGGTCCGTATTGAACTTGACCGCCGCCGGTGCGATCTGGTCCAGGAAATCCTTCGGCTGATACTCCTGCCGCATCTTCTTTTTTGTTTTTTTACCCATTTTCCACACAGCTTTCCCCATCGTAATGGTCAAAGATTTCTGTTGTCACATCGTTCGCGTAGTATACGGCCAGCAGCCGCATGATGTCCTGTTCCCCCGCCTGGCGGACATGGAATCCGCGGTCCCGGATGCTCTTTTCCAGCCGGGAGATCTGACTGCGGATATTATCTTCTCTCTGCCGGTCCATCTCAAAGACCAGCGCAAACTCCCGCGCCGAGGCGGTGGTGGCCTGGATATCGTCCAGGTGGGCGGCGTCCTGCCGCAGCAGTTCCCGCAGGGCCGGCAGGTCCTCCTGCGCGCTGCGCTGGCTGTACCAGTCCTTGTTGCGCTGGAAGGACTCGCGGGAATCCAACGCCAGCATCCGCACCGACTCTGTGCCGCGAAGCAGATCGGTCAGTGCCCGCACACGGCCTCGAATTCCCTCATCGGACAGAACGGACAGGTTGTCCGGCTTAATCAGAAAAAAGACCAGCTCGCTTTTCCCGGCTTTCAAGCCGTAATCGGTGAACCGGTCAATCCCCATCAGCTGGCGGGTGGACTGCAGACGCTTCCGGGCTTTCTTCTCTTTTCTAGTCATAAAACTCCCTCCATTCGTAATACTGCTGGTGCAAAAACAGGAAACAGACCGCATAGCGCAGGAAATCCAGGATACTGGCATCGTCCATGCGGATGCTGAGGAAGGCATAGAGGAACGTTGCGACCAGGGGCGGGACAAAGCCCCACTGCGCAATGATAAGGGCAGAGAATAAAAGCCCCAGTCCGATCACTGCCACATCCCGTAGCTCCCACAGCCACAGCGTCGCTTTTGCCTTCAGGTTATCGGGATAAATGAAAATGCTGACCACCTCCAAAA
>CAMWSZ010000558.1 GCA_947177005.1 uncultured Clostridia bacterium
AAGACCCTGCGGATGATTGCCGGACTGGAGGCCATTACGGAGGGAGAGCTGTATATCGGCGGCAAAAAAGTAAACGCCATGCCCCCAAAAGACCGGGATATTGCAATGGTTTTTCAGAATTATGCGCTGTATCCCCACATGACCGTCTATGAGAATATCGCCTACGGCCTGAAGCTGCGGAAATTCCCCAAACGGGTGATTGACGAAAAGGTGCGGGAGGCCGCGGAGATCCTGGATATTACTGAGCTGCTCAAACGGAAACCGAAAGCACTGTCCGGCGGACAGAGGCAGAGGGTGGCGATTGGACGGGCCATTGTGCGGGAGCCGCAGGTGTTTCTCATGGACGAGCCGCTGTCAAACCTGGACGCCAAGCTGAGAAACCAGATGCGGTCGGAAATTTTGAAGCTGCGGCAGAAGGTGAATACGACCTTCATCTATGTGACACATGACCAGACGGAGGCTATGACCCTCGGGGACAGGATCGTGATTATGAAAGAGGGCTTTGTCCAGCAGGTTGGGACGCCCCAGGAGGTGTTTCATCATCCGTCGAATGTGTTCGTGGCCGGGTTCATCGGCACGCCGCAGATGAATTTTTTTGATGCGGAGCTCCTCTGCACCGGGAATATTTACAGCGTCGCCGTGGGCGGAACGCAAGTCAGACTGTCGCCGGAAAAATGCAAAAGATTAGCGGAGGCCGGTGTGCCGGGCCAAAAGGTGACGCTGGGCGTGCGGCCCGAACATATCGTGCTGGCGGAGAATGGAATTGAGGCCGCTGTCGATGTGTCGGAGATGATGGGCAGCGCGGTGCATATCCATGTGAACGCTGCCGGAAAGGAAATCGTAATTGTAGTGCCGGTGTCGGAGGAGGAGGCGGAGGCCGGCGTCAGCTTTGTGCGCGGACAGCAGGTGCGGTTCCTGTTCCGGGGCAGCGCGGCCCACGTGTTCGACAGGGAAACCGGCCTCAATCTGGAGCGCAGCGCCCCGCCGCCAGACCCGAAACCCGAGAAAGAACCGGTCAGAGACATCTTTGCACCGCCCGCCGGAGACCCCTTCGCGGAGGAGTGACCGCGGAAAAGTCAGAGACTGTCATTTTTTGCTTTTTGGTGGATATGCCAAATTTCCTCCCTCAGCCGGATTCCCCCCTTGACAGAACAGCCCCTTCGTTGTACTATATGTACGTTCGCTCAAGATGAGCTGCACAATATATTGTGTTCCTTGGGATTCTGCCCGCATATGCTGCGGTTTATACTTCACTGAAGGGGAATTGAGACTATGACCATTGATATGTTGAAAAAACGGGACGGACGGCTTGTGAGCTTCGATGAGGACAAGATCTCCTCCGCTATCACAAAGGCTTTTGAGGCGACCTATAAACCCGGTCATGAAGCCGTCGCAAAGACATTGGCCGATGAGGTCGTTGAGATTTTGGAGGCCGAGGGCTCCAGAGCTCCCGATGTGGAACATATCCAGGATATCGTGGAACGGGTCCTCATGGACAAAGGCTTTATCCAGACCGCGAAAGCTTATATCCTCTACCGCAACGAACGCAGCCGGGCCCGGGAAATGAATACCCGCCTCATGAAGACCTATGAGGATATCACCTTCTCCGACGCTATAGATTCCGATGTCAAGCGCGAAAACGCCAACATCAACGGCGATACCGCCATGGGCTCCATGCTGAAATACGGTTCGGAGGGCGCGAAGCAGTTCTATCAGATGTTCGTCCTCAAGCCAGAACACGCCAAGGCCCACCAGGAGGGCGATATCCATATCCATGATCTGGACTTCTATACCCTGACCACTACCTGCTGTCAGATTGACATAAAAAAGCTCTTCAAGGGCGGTTTTTCCACCGGTCACGGCTATCTCCGGGAACCAAATGATATTCAATCGTATTCCGCTCTGGCCTGCATCGCCATTCAGTCCAACCAAAACGACCAGCACGGCGGACAGGCTATTGTCAACTTTGACTACGGTATGGCCGACGGCGTCGCCAAAACCTTCCGCCGCTACTATACCCGGAATCTCGCAAAGGCGCTGATGCTGTGGAACGAAATGGACGACCCGGAGGCAGAGCTGAAAGCCCTGCGGGAAAAAATCACCGGGGAAACCGGCCTCTATCCCAAGCTGGAAGCCTGCCGCCCCTATCTGGACGCCGAGCTGCCCCGTCTGACGGAAAAGTACGGCGATGAGGAGCAGATGAAAAAAGCTCAGAAGCTGGCCGTCCACTACGCCGAAAAGGAGACCGACCGCGCCACTTACCAGGCAATGGAGGCGTTTATCCACAACCTCAATACCATGCACAGCCGCGCCGGTGCGCAGACCCCCTTCTCCTCCATTAACTACGGCATGGACACCAGTCCGGAGGGCAGAATGGTCATGCGGAACCTGCTGCTGACTACAATGGCCGGCCTCGGCAACGGCGAGACGCCTATTTTCCCCATTCAGATTTTCCGCGTGAAGGAGGGCGTCAACTACAACCCCGGCGAGCCGAATTATGACCTGTTCCAACTGGCCTGCAAGTGCAGTGCAAAACGGCTCTTCCCCAATTTCGCTTTCATCGACGCCCCCTTTAATTTGCAGTACTACGATCCCCAGCGTCCTGAAACCGAAATCGCCTATATGGGCTGCCGGACCCGGGTCATCAGCAATATCCACGAC
>CAMWSZ010000559.1 GCA_947177005.1 uncultured Clostridia bacterium
GAACAGGAGAACTACCTAAAACCAGTGCCAGTACACCGGAGGATTTCCGCAATGCTTATAGTGGTATACACGCACTATGGCCAGAGGCGAAAATCCTTTATCTGGCCTATTCCGCCGTCACAACCTGTTCCTTTCAAAATGCACAGATTGCGGCTGAGGGGCTAGATTATGTGACTAGTCTGGATACAAAAAAAGCCTCTGTCGGACAGCACGCCATCGTACTACGGATGGCGCGCCTGTTGGAGGAGCATCCAGAGTGGGGAATTGAGCAGGCCAAGGCAGCAGCGGACAATTTAATCGCCCGCGCACAGATGTGTTTCATCCCGGATGATTTGGACTATCTTCGGGCCGGTGGCAGATTAAGCAATACTGCCGCTGTGTGCGGAAAGCTGCTGGGAATCCACCCCTTAATTGAGTTTCAGAATGGATATCTGAGGGCAACAAAAAAACTCCGGGGAAAGCTAAACAGACTGGCCCCGAAACTCGTGATAGATTATGCTGCACAGTATGATTTGGAAAAAACGGAGGTGTGGCTGGCCTGGAGTCCTGGTTTTCCGGAGGAACTGCGGGAGCCGGTGGAACAATCTGCCAAGTCCTGTGGTTTTCAAAGGATCAACTGGGTTAAAACAGGCGGTGTGATCACAACACATGGTGGTCCCGGTGCATTTGGCGTAATCGGATTTACCCAAATATCCAGTTCCCCATTTTAATCATTTAAGGATCGCGTATATGATGTGTACGGCAGTTGCTGACGGTGTCACGGGTGAGTGCTATACCGAAGATAATGGCATGTCGCATAACATCAGAACCTATCAGCCTGCAATCGAAAGATACGCAAACGGGTCGGAGAGGCAAGCCAAGTGTCTCGCCGCCCCGTATTTGTACAATCAAAGGGGGTGAACGCGAATCCAGAATATTCTCTTTATTGGAGCAGACTTTGAGCAGTATCTCCATCTAAAAGCATTGCTTAGTACGCTAGTGTGTGTCTACTCTGTAAGTTTGCCGGATGGCATCCGACAGTTCAACCAGCAGCAATTTTGTCTGCTCGTTCTGGATCTGTCGCTGGTTGTCTCAGATGCTGGTCAGGAAGAACTTCTGCGCTCCTTTCGCCGCGCACACCCGGTTCCTATTATTGTGATGTGCAATAACATGAACGATTCGAATGTTGTGCGCCTGCTGAGTGCTGGAGCGGATCAGGTGCTTGATGTCCAGGGACCAGACGAGTTATTGGCTGCATACACGCACACGCTGATCAATCGATATACTCTGCTGGCTAATCTGGAGCGGGAGCAAAACAGGCGCACGAATCTATATATTGGAGATTTTGAAATTGACATAATGCGCCGTCGTGTATTCGTAAAAGGTAAACAAATAGATTTGTCCAGCAAAGAATATGAACTGTTCCTCTTTTTTGCGCAGAACCCGGAGCAGGTACTATCAGAGGAGCAAATTTATGAGGGCGTGTGGAATTCAGATAAAGATTTCCACAGCAGCATCTCAAAGCCTATCCACCGCCTGCGGCAAAAAATTGAGCCAGATCAGCGAAATCCTTCGTATATTCGCGCGATTCGCGGCGCAGGATATCAGTTTGTGCCGAGTCCTATCATATCCTGCGATATTTGACAGGCTGTAGTCATCAAATGTCAGTGATTTGTCAGAATCCATCTGTATAATCCCTTTTACAACGAAAGGAAAATAAGCTGTTTGCTGTAATGGAGCCTGTTTCCTGGATAGGGAGACAGATGAAATTATGGCAGCTATTGGTTTGCTGACGGCGGGGCCGACCCGCTGGCCTGGATGGAACGTCTGGGAACACGCATGAAGCTGTGGCACATCAATGACCGGGGAACTCGTCTTACCGGCCCAGCCATGACACCCATTCTGAAAAGCGACAGCATGGAACTGGGTACTGGCAATCTGCCCCTGGAAAAGCTGTCGGAGCAGGCCAAAGCAACCGGCATTGATGTTGTGATCCTGGAAAGCCATCGCAACTGGGTTGATAAATCCCCGGTCAAGAGTCTGGAGCTGAGTGGAAAATGGCTCAGTCGAAATTTCTGAGGAGGTAACTGTTATGGCGCTGATAGATTTGAAACTCCATTTTATCACCGTGGAGCGGCCTTACAAAGAGAGGACAGTAGAAGTTTTTGAACAGGCTGTCGAAGAAACAGGTATAAAAAAGGCAGTTCTTCCTCCTCCGGTGGGAACGATAATATGGTATCCTTTAATCATTATTCTTTTGGCAGTGTGGGAGAGTTCTATTATCGTTACATCCTCGGCATTCAGCCGATGGAGCCGGGATTCAGGAAAGTGCGTATTGCCCCAGTAGTGGATGCACGCCTGGGCAGTGTGGAAGGATGATATCATAGCCGTGTGGACGAAATCAAGGCTGCCTGGCAGGTCGAAAAGGATACTGTCCATTTGCAAATCTCTACATCAGCAGAAAGCAGCCTGCTTTTACCTGACGGTACAGAGCACATCGTTCGGGCCGGGAGTTATTCCTATACCTGCCGCTTGTAAAATCCATTTGTGCGACCCTTAAAAATCACAGTGCAAAGTCCCTCAGTATAGATATTTGTCTGTACCGAGGGATTTAACACTATTGGTGCCCATTATTTATCAGGGCCAGACAGATTCGATAGAACAAACGGATATTCGGATC
>CAMWSZ010000560.1 GCA_947177005.1 uncultured Clostridia bacterium
GGCTACATAAAGTCCCCTAATAACTGCCATAAACTACTGGTAGATGAGACTGCCGCCCCGATTGTTAGACAGATTTTTCAGTGGGCAGCGGACGGTGATGCCTTACCTGCGATTGTCAAACGGCTGAATCAAAGCGGAACTCCTGCTCCCGGCCAGCATTTGACCAATATAGGTTATCATCTCAGCTCCAAAGCGGCGGGCTGTGGTGAATGGCATACATGGGCAATCTCCAATATTTTATCTGATGCTGTTTACATTGGCGATATGGTACGCGGCAAGAAGAAAAAAGTCGGTCACAAGTCTGTGGCAGTCAGCCCGGAGAACTGGGTTATTGTACACAATACGCATGAACCGCTAGTCAGTCAGGAATTATTCAACCAGGTTCAGGCCATCCGCAAGGAGGCCGCGACCAAGAGTAAGTCGTTAAAACGGACCGCATTTTCACAAAACATCCTGCGGGGACGCATTTTTTGTGGGCAGTGCGGCAGACCACTTTTGCGTGGAAAGGGCGGCAGTCGTTATTATTTCCACTGTGTTACCAACCAGCGTATGGGAGGAAATGCCTGCAAAACAAATCCCTGCATCCGGGAAGATGTTTTGTTCGATATTATTGTGACCATTATACGGCAGGAAGCTGAGAGCGTGATAGGAAACAACCTGCGGTTAAAGCAGGAAAATGGTAAAATTGCGGCACAAAAAGCATCTGTTGACAAGGAGATCACAAAGCTGCGGCAGGAAACAGAGAACAATCGTATGTTTCTGTCTCACCTTTGGGAAAACTTCGTTTCCGGTATTCTGACGCGGACAGAATATTTGGAGATGAAAGAGGGGTATAACCAGAAAATAGCTGCTGCGGTAGAACGTGTCCAAGAGCTTCAGGAACAGCAGCGGTCATTGGAAGGACAGATAGAAGAATATACCTCTTTGGCCGATATTCTGGCTTCTGTCAATGAAAACACCTCTCTCTCCGTCCTGCTGGTAGACCAGTTGATCGAGTCCGTTGTTGTCAATAGCCGAGATGATGTATCCATCCACTTCCGGTTTGAGAACGGTTTTGAGGAGCTGATGGGAGTGTTGGGCCGTGAATAGTGTAGTAGCTCTTTATATCCGGCTTTCTACCGAAGACAGTAAAACCGGCAGCTTCAGCATAGAGAACCAAAAGAAAGTTTTGCACCAGTATGTCGATCAGATGGAGGACATCAAAAATATAGAGGTTCTGGAATTTGTCGATAACGGTTACAGCGGAACAAACTTTGAGCGGCCAGCAGTCCAGGAGCTTCTTGATCTGGTACGAGCGGGGAAAATTAACTGTATCATTGTAAAGGATTTTACCCGTTTTGGACGCAACAGTATTGAAGTCGGGTATTTTATGGAGCGGGTATTTCCGCTCTATGGAGTCCGGTTTATCTCCATCAATGATGACTTCGACAGCAACAGGCTCCACAGTGACACGGGAGGTATCAATGCAGCGTTCAAATACCTGGTCAGCGAGTTTTACAGCCGTGATCTCTCCATCAAGCACAAAAGCGCCAAGTATGTAAAGTTCCGCCGCGGCGAGTATCAAAGTAAGATTTGCCCATATGGATACCAGAAAAGCGCGGATGGGCGTATGGAACCGGATGAGGAAACAGCACCTAATGTGCGGCTGATTTTTGAACTGGCAGCAAAAGGCTGGAGCGCCCCTGAAATCGTCAAAGAATTGTTTGCCAGAGGGATTTCCACTCCCGGCGAATACAAGGTGTCCAAAGGCCAGCGTTCCTACGATGTTTCCAGATGCCAACGGATTTGGCGAAGCACTGCTGTACGGCGTATCCTCGACGATGAGCGGTATACAGGCACCTATATCATGGGCAAGACGGAAGTAACAGAAGTTGGTGGACGCCATGTACGGCAAAAAGATGAGAGTAAATGGGTTAAGATTCCCGAACATCATCCTGCCATTATCAGCAAAGAATTGTTTGAGCAGGCACAAAGCCAAGTTACCCGCTTCAAAGCGCCCAGGAAAAAGACCTCGTGCTATCCTTTGCGCGGCAAAGTATACTGCGGCGGATGCGGTCATGCGTTGTGCAGGGTATCAAAAGGGAGCGCCAAATTTTACTGCCGGTATACGAAAGCTGTGGAAGATGCTTCCTGTTACGGTCTGGTCATTGCCGAGACAGAGCTGGAAACCATGTTGTATGAAATTCTTGCAGGGCAGGCAAAGATCATCTTAAATATAGACGATCCTGCTCATACCGGGACATTGGATATACAACTTGCGAAACAGGCTGAATACGATCAGCAGGTAAAAAACTGTATGGAGCAGAAACGTGAATTGTATGAAAGGTTTCTATTGCGACAAATCAGTGTTGATGAATATAAGTCGCAGAGAGCCGTCGTTGACGTTGAACTCAACCGCCTGAAGCAGTTACAATCTGTAGTGGCTGCTCAAACAGCGCAGATGCAGGCGGATGAAAAGACGAAAGCTACCAGAATAGAGTTAGCACAGGAAATTACGAAAACTGATGGCCTTACGGCCAAGCTGGTTGATGTATTGGTTGACCGGGTATATATCTATCCTGGTAATCAGGTAGAAATCGTCTGGAAGATGAAAGATTTTTGCATTGGGCAGTAGTCAGCGTATTTGTGGCTAAAAATCCTCAAAAAATCCCAT
>CAMWSZ010000561.1 GCA_947177005.1 uncultured Clostridia bacterium
CTAAAATCTCCTCATATTTCCGCCGCACGCCCTCGCCGACCGCCGCGATATCAATTGGTTCCTGTTCCGGAAGATAGGGAATGCCGATTCCGCCGGACAGATTGATATAACAGATTTCGCAGCCGGTTTCCTCTTTCAGTCCGGCGGCCAGTCTGAACAAAATTTCCGCCAATTCGGGGTAATACTGATTGGAAATGGTATTGGAGGCCAGAAACGCATGGATTCCAAACCGTTTTGCGCCCTTTGCCTTCAGCATTTTGAACGCCTCTGACAGTTGGGCACAGGTCATACCGTATTTCGCGTCTCCGGGGGTATCCATGACCTGAAAGCCCTCTTTGGTTTCCCCCAGCGTGAACACGCCGCCGGGATTGTACCGGCAGAAAACGGTCTCCGGGATATATCCAATGGACTGCTCCAAAAATTCCACATGGGTGATATCGTCCAGATTGATAACCGCCCCCAGGCGGCTGGCCATTTGGAACTCCTCCGGCTGTGTATTATTGGAGGTAAACATGATTTCATGGCCTTTGAACCCGCATTTTTCCGCCAGAATCAGCTCTGTCAGGCTGGAGCAGTCCAGGCCGCAGCCGGACCGTTTCAGCAGCTTCAGGATTGCGGGGGTGGGTGTAGCCTTCACCGCAAAATATTCCCTGAATCCGGGATTCCAGGAAAAAGCGCGGTATAATCTCTCCGCGTTTTCCCGGATACCCTTTTCGTCGTAGAGATGAAACGGCGTAGGATACCGGGCGGCGATGTCCTCCAACTGCGTCTTTGTTACAAAAGGTTTTTTCATAATGTGTTTCCCTGTTTTTCTCAGAAATCCGCCGTGCCGACCGTGCGCGGGTGAGGCAGTACGTCACGGATGTTGCTTACGCCGGTAAGATACATGACCATGCGTTCAAAGCCGAGGCCGAACCCGGCATGACGGCAGGAACCGTACCGGCGCAGGTCGCAGTACCACCAGTAATCCTCCGGATTCATGCCCAGCTCTTTTATGCGGGCCTCCAGAACATCCAGCCGCTCTTCGCGCTGGCTTCCGCCGATAATCTCCCCGATGCCCGGCACCAGACAGTCCATAGCGGCCACGGTTCTGCCGCCGTCGTTGAGGCGCATATAGAACGCTTTGATTTCCTTCGGATAATCGGTGACGAACACCGGGCGTTTGAACACCTTTTCGGTCAGATATTTTTCGTGCTCGGTCTGGAGGTCGCAGCCCCACTCGACTTTATAATCGAATTTGTCATTGTCCTTTTTCAGGATCTCCACGGCGTCCGTATACGTCACCCGTCCGAAATCGGAGGACGCCACATGCTCCAGCCGTTCCAGAAGGCCCTTGTCCACAAAGCTGTTGAAAAATGCCATTTCCTGTGGGCACTTCTCCAGCACGGTGCGGATGATATATTTAATCATCGCCTCCGCTACTTCCATATCGCCCTGAAGGTCGCAGAAAGCCATTTCCGGCTCGATCATCCAGAATTCGGCGGCATGGCGCTGGGTATTGGAGTTCTCGGCGCGGAACGTGGGCCCGAACGTGTACACATCACCGAAAGCCATTGCGAAGTTTTCGGCGTTGAGCTGGCCGGAGACGGTCAGATTGGCGCGCTTGCCGAAAAAGTCCTGACTGTAGTCGGGCTGTCCGTCCGGGGTACGGGGCGGATTGCTCATATCCAGCGTGGTCACCTGGAACATCTCTCCTGCGCCCTCGCAGTCGCTGGCGGTGATAATGGGCGTATGGACATAGACGAAACCGCGGTCCTGAAAGAAGCAGTGAATGGCATGGGCCGCCACGGAACGGACGCGGAAGGCTGCGGAAAACAGGTTTGTACGGGGGCGCAGGTGGGCGATGGTGCGCAGAAATTCCACACTGTGCCGTTTCTTTTGCAGAGGATAGTCCGGTGTGGACGCGCCCTCCACCGCAATGGAGCTGGCTTTTACCTCCAGCGGCTGTTTGGCCTCCGGGGTCAGCACGACGTTTCCCTGTACGATGAGGGCTGCGCCCACGTTCTGGGACGCGATCTCTTTATAATTCTCCAGCACATTGGCGTCCATTACGACCTGCAAATTGCGGAAGCAGGAGCCGTCATTGAGCTCGATAAAGCCGAAGGTTTTCATATCGCGGATGGTTCTGGCCCAGCCGCAGACGGTAACAGCCTTGCCTTCCAGCGTCTGGCCATCGGCGAAAACAGCGGCGATTTTGATTCTTTCCATAATGCTCACCTACTCATTTTGTTATATTATCCAGAGTGGGTGTATTATACATCTGAAATTCTCTTTTTACAAGAGGTTTTCGGCGATTGGCCGTATGGATTTTATATAAAATTACAGGCGTCAAACGATTCTCACTTGACAAAGCGCACCATTCTTGTTATAGAGTACGGGAGAAATGAACAAGGGCGTTAAAGAAAATAGGGATTTCTTTAACGCCCTTGTTGTAGTAAATGCTCTCTTTTCTTGATTTATATGCAGTTCAATTCTCTTGGAACGTAAATTCCTTAACCTCCCGGACTACATCCATAATCGTGCCGTCACGGGCTTCAATGATGCCTACGATCCGCTCGCCAAACTGAACAGGCCGCGGTTCACCGGTAATGGAATAGGCGATATCCCGCAGCTCCTCAATGGTCTTCAGAGGTACGCAGTCCGCTTTTT
>CAMWSZ010000562.1 GCA_947177005.1 uncultured Clostridia bacterium
GAAGAGCTGTTGTTTTTGTCCATACGTCCCCAGGCGGGGCAGACTGCCAGGGAATTGAACAGCCAGCTGACACCTAAGCAGATAGCCAGTCTGTTGGCAGGCCGGGAAGAGAGACTGATGAATCTGTCCCTGCCTAAATTCACCGTGTCCTGTGACCAGGAACTAAATGAATTGCTGCAGGGTCTGGGGGTGGAGAGGGCTTTTGACCCGGAGCTGGCAGATTTCTCCGGTCTGGGCACAGACGAAGAAGGGTGGCCTCTCTATGTGAGTCTGGTGCGCCAGAAGGCGGTGATTGAATTGAACGAGGAAGGCGTCAAGGCCGGGGCGGTGACAATCTTGGAGATGCGGGCTGGGGCTGCTATGCCTACAGCGGAGCCAGTGAAGATGAACCTGGATCATCCCTTTGTCTATATGATACTGGATTTGGAGACCCAGGTGCCGTTGTTTGTGGGGATTTTGGACGATCCCGGCTGATGTTGGAGCCTTCTGTTTCTATAGGTTAAATGTAGACTTGGAGTGTAACCTTTTGGGAATCTGTGTAAAGTAAAGGCGTCGGAAAACAGACGCCTTCTTTATAGTTATTTAACTTTCTTTTCCTGGGAATATCTGGTATGATGGATATGAGCTTTTATTGTTGCATATCCATATACCGATTGGTGCAATATTGCAGGCTCAGCAGGAGTTTGATTTAGCCAAACTCCGGATATGCAGGGAAAAGGAAAGTTTTAGAGCCGTTTTGGCAATAATGTAATGTTGAGAAGAAAGTGGGGACAGGTGGATGAACAGGGTAAAGCAGATAAAAAAGCAGACAGACAACAGATTTATCAACCTTTATGAGTTTGAGGCGGAGCACCGGGACGGGGGGACTACCCCTTATTTTGTGGCTTCCCGTGCCAAAAGCCAGCAGGATCTGAAGGCGCTGTGTCACGACAAGCGCTCAGACGGAGTAATTATCTATGGGGTCTACGGGGAGAAAAAGGACAAGGTGGTATTGATTCGCCAGTTCCGCTACCCCATCAACGATTATATCTATGAGTTTCCCGCCGGGCTGGTGGAGGAGGGAGAAGATATGTTTGAGGCTGGTGTCCGGGAGATCTATGAGGAGACCGGATTGAAATTCACCCCCAAGAAGGTGGATGCTGCATATGCCAAACCCTATTATACCACTGTGGGTATGACGGACGAGTGCTGCGGCACGGTGTACGGTTACTGCGAGGGTGTTCCCAGCAACAGTCACCAGGAGGACTCGGAGGACATTCAGATCGTGTTGGCAGACCGGGAGGAGTGCAAGCGGATTCTGCGGGAGGAGAACGTAGCCATCATGTGTGCTTATATGCTGATGCACTTTATCCACAGCAGCGAGGAGGACCCCCTGGCTTTCACGGAAGAAATCTAAAGGAACAATGGAATATCAAAATAGGAGGACGCCTAATGGCCATGGAACAAAAGCGTACAGAAGATTGGTATCGGCTGGACCTATCGGCCATCGTCTATCCCACCCTGCAGCGGCGGGATTTTTCCTCCGTGTACCGGTTGTCGGTGCTTCTGAGGGAGGAGGTCGATCCGGCGGTGCTGCAGCAGGCGGTGGACCAGGTTATGCCTCGTTTTCCCACCTACAAGGCCGCCATACGCAAGGGGGTATTCTGGCGGTATTTGGAGCCCAATAACCGGCCAGGCCCTTTTGTGCAGCCGGATGTGAAAAATCCCTGCCAGCCCATGCATTTTAAAGGAAATAACCGCTATTTGGTGCGGTTTTATTATTATGGAAGGCGGATTGCCCTGGAGGCCCACCACAGTCTGGGGGACGGCACCGGCGGCATGTGTCTGCTGATGACCGTGACGGCTCAGTATCTGCGGCTGAAATGTCAGGCTCAGATTCGGCCCGAGGGCTTTGTGCTGGACATCGGGAGCCAGCCGGACCCGGAGGAACTGGAGGACGCTTACATGCGCTATGCCAACGCCAGGGTCTGTCCGCCCAGGCCGGGGGAAAAGACTTATCGGGTCAGAGGTACCATGGAGCCTTTTTATACGCTGAATATTGTGGACGGAATCATGTCGGTAAGTCAGGTAATACAGGTGGCAAAACGCTACAATGCCACGGTGACGGAGTATCTCAAAGCGGTGCTGATCTATGCGCTCCTGCAAAAGCAGGAACAGGAGAAAAGCCGCAGGCAGCGTCCGGTGAAGATTGCCATGCCGGTGAATCTGCGGAGGTTTTTTCCATCCAAAACTTTGCGTAACTTTATCACTATGATCTATCCGGGAGTGGACCCGCGGCTGGGGGATTATACCTTCCCGGAGATTGTGGAGCAGGTGCATCACTATATGCGGTACTATCTGAATGAGAAACTCCTGCGGGGGGACATCACCACCAATGCGGAGACCCAGCGCAACCCTTTCATCCGGGTGGTGCCGCTGTTTATTAAGGATTTTTGTGTGCGGCAATTCTAAACCAAGGTGCAGGACAAGAATTCCTCCGCAGGACTGACCAACATGGGAGCCCTGCAGGTGCCAGGGGCCATGAAGTCCTATATTGAGCGTTTTGACATTTATATGGGGCAGCCGTTTTCCTCGCGGACTAATTGCGCGATCATCAGTTTCGGAGACGTGCTGCCCATCAATTTTGCCAGCAGTATTATCGAGGCGGAT
>CAMWSZ010000563.1 GCA_947177005.1 uncultured Clostridia bacterium
GCTGGAGCAGGAACAGACGGATAACAAAGCCCGGATGCAGGCGATCACGGATGAACTGCGTATTGCCAGCAGCGCGGATAGCGATGTACGGCGATTTATCAGAGAAATTTTGGAATATGCATCCATCACCGAATTAGATGAAACGATTTTGAATCGGCTGATTGACAAAATCTTTATCGGTGCAGTTGAAGTCGTTGATGGTGAAAAGGTGCAGAGAGTTCGTATCATCTATAACTTTGTAGGAGAGATTTTAGCTTAACAAGCAAATACTGTACCCTCCATCCTATGATAGAGATGGAGGGTATGTAATGCTTTTGGAGGATAACTATGCTATTGAATAATATAGAGGGAGCATATATTCCGTCCTTTTGAGGAAGATATTTCTGTAGCAATAGCAAAAAACGAATCAACCTTTATACATGAATTTATCCATTATCTTCAAGATTTAATTTTACCCTATACTATAAGGGTAAATTTAAGTAACATCCGCTGGTTTTTGAATATTCAACAGTTTGCAGTAACTAAGGGATATATAAAACGTCCATTTAAAGAGTGGGATGATGATTCAAGTCTCACTAAAATGCAATATTCATATACTATGGGGCGAGAATATTTTGTTGATGATGTTAAAGATATTGGGCAACCAACAGTTTTATCAGAACAACAGGAAGGATTTGATACATCTTTTTCGAATAGGCAAAGAAGATTTAATGTTTACAAATATTCTATACCACTCAATAATGGGTCAGAAGTATACAGTTTAGGTGCTAGAGATTTGTTGGAATATATTGCACACAAGATTGAAGTACGCCACTACCCGTCTCATGACAAAGTTTCACAATTTCCATATCAATCTGTCGATCTTCTCTTTAAAAAGTATGGATTGTCATACATACCTGAAGATATCCGGTTATGTATTGCAGAATGTTGTCTCTATAATGATAACCCCATACACTTTCTATTCAGTCAGTTCCTTACAAACCGCGAGCATCAACAAATTCTTGCAAAATTGTATTCGAATTATGCAGACACTTATAATTTTCTATTATCTATAATGTTTAAAACAACGGATAATATTGTAGAGACTCTATCACATAAGAGGAAAAGAAGATTGGAACAATTCAAGGGCAATCTTGAAATTAGTTATTTTCATTTTCCTGAGATAGTTAATTGGATTTCAAAGGTCAACATTTTTTCAACCGAAAGATTATCTGAAAGATTTATTTTTTCTGATATGTACAAGATGAATAATACAGAATTTTTGGATTTCGTTAAGGAAGTCATTTCTATGATTGGTGTTCCTTTGGTAATGAACAAAAAGAGACAGTATATATCATTGCCGAACAGAAGCAAAGATATGTATCAGTTTATTCAATTCTATATTCTTCAAGAGTTCTTAATGTTTACCGATTGTAAATCAAAATCTTGCCCGATTCGAAAATTTTGCCGTACGAATTACGACATAGAATGTAGAGAAAACCAAATATTTGATAGGCAAAAAAGATTAATCAGGCCGAGAAATGCCCTTTAATTGAATTTTTAAGACCATATGGATTATCAAATATTCAGTATAGATAATATAATTTTCAAGACCTTCTCCTTGTGGAGAAGGTCTATTATGTTTCTTGTTTCGTAAGCGTCAAAACTCCTCCCCCCTTGCCAGAGCACAGAGGAAATGAGAAAATATAATAGAATCTGGTGTAGTGCCGTGTACACTCAGATAGTACACGGCACTATATGTAAACGAAGGAATTTTTGGGTGAGGAAAAAATATGGAGCGAGGGGTACAAAAAGCGAACCATAATAACCAACTGGTAGCGAAAAGTATTTCAGGCGGTAACAACAGAGCCAGAGGTATGTTTCACAGAAATTCCAGCTAGACCAGCAGGCAGCGGTACAGCGGCAAGCATAGAAAGCGGAGAGCTGCGGATCGAAATACATGCAGGAGCAGACGCAGAGACAGTCCGCGCAATCATCCTGGCGCTGAAAGAATGCTGACAGATTTCAAGGGAGCGGATCATGTGTACATAGCGTGCGGGTACACGGATCTGCGGCGAGGAATAGACGGACTGGCGAACCTGGTACAGCAACAGTTTCAACTGGACCCATTCAGTAATACGCTGTTTCTGTTCTGTGGGAGGCATCGGGACCGGATCAAGGGGCTGTACTGGGAGGGAAACGGTTTTATACTGCTGTACAAACGACTGGAGAGCGGGAGTTACCAGTGGCCGAGGAACAGAGCGGAGGCGCGGGAGATCAACTGGCAGCAGTACCGGTGGTTGATGGAGGGGCTGAGCACGGACCGGCCCATCGTGCTGTATGACTACCAGCCGGGACGTGGCGCCTGCTGCCCGCAGGCATTCCTGAAAGATTTCAAGGGGTATCTGCACACGGATGGTTACTTTGTATACCACGATCTTCCGGAAGAGATTACCGTGGTGGGCTGCTGGGCTCATGCTAGGAGGAAATTTGACGAGGCAATGAAGTCACTGCCGAAAGGAAAGGCCAAGGACAGCTCTGCTCACCAAGGGCTGGCCTACTGCAATCTTTTATTCAAAATTGAGGAAGGGCTGAAAGATCTTTCTCCACAAGAACGCTATGACCAGCGGCTGAAGCAGGCGAAACCTGTTTTGGACGCT
>CAMWSZ010000564.1 GCA_947177005.1 uncultured Clostridia bacterium
GTGCTGAAGGACGGCGTGGTTTTGGGCAGCGCCCAGTGGAACCTCACATATCCTCTGTCAGATTCGGATGCCAAGCGCTACAAAGTGGGCGGCGTGGCGACACTGGACGGATTCAACAATTTGACTCCTGGCGGGCAGATGCAGTCCAGCAGCGTCGGGATGCTGTGCATGGATGCCGAAAGCGGAAGGCTCCAGCTCTATGGGGCCCCGAATTTGGCTGTGAAGACCTCCAAATACGGCTCAGACTGGGAGGGGGCAGGCTGGCTGCAAATGCTGCTGTCCCTTCCATACTGCCAGAGGAAGCTGTTCGAGGCCATCGGAGAGGACGAAATGCTGCCTGTGCACTGCCGCGTTGTGGCAGACCGCAATGAAGTGTGGATCTCCTATGCCCAGGCACAGCAGTTCCCGGAGGGAACGGTGCTATATGGGATCTGCCTGGGCCTGCTGGAAGACCCACAGTGCCTGAAGGCTGTGGGGCTGGAGGAGCCAGTGGTGCTGGTGCGTGCGGGAAGGAACCTGCTGTACCTGGACCGCCGGCATCTGCTGTCCGGACTGAAACCGGAGAAGTACCGCGGCGTCATTAAGACGATGCGCAGCCGCGGATTCTGGATGCATAAGAAAGAGGACGGCTGGTACAGCGGCACGGAAGACGCCCGGTCGGAGGCGGGTTACGGCCTGGAGAATATACAGCTGCTCAACAAAGTGCCGGAAGCCCGGGGCTTCCTGTGTATGTCCCTTCGCAATATGGAGTTCAAATGGCTGGACTACGACAACGCCAGCCTGATTGGGGAGCCTTTTGGAAAGGGGGAGCCTGAAAATATTGACAAGATTTGGGAGGCTCTGAACGCTTCCAACGGCTTTGCGGCCCGGACCACCGCCTCCGGTTCCAAAGCCAATGTCCGGAAGATGCGGGTCCTGGAGGACCATTCGGTATCCCTCATCAATATAAACCGGACAAACCACGATGACGAAGTGCTCACTGTCGGTACCAAATGCCGTGTTACGCCGCTTGTGGAACTGGAACGGAAGGCCATGTTCCGGTATATCGCGGAAGTCTACCCTCAGGGGGAGTTGCTCCTTTTGTACACAGAAAATGCCAAGGAGGTCACGCGAGGGTGCCCCACAGCAGCAGAGATCACAAAACGCAGCAAGACAACTGCGCAGGCAGTATTGGAGGGGACCCGGCGGGAGAGGCAGACGCTGACAAAGGAAGTGCATAAGGCCTACGCCGACTCGCACGACGAGTTTGGAAACTATCAGAAGCCGGATAACATTGATGAGCTCCTACAGCTTACCCGTTGGAGCGCCTATGCGCAGTGCAGAGAGCGGGCCGGAAAAGATGCGGATCATCGGAACAGGGCAGATGTAGAATATTGTAAAGAGCAGTGGAAGGAATATGGCCCCGGTGCGCCGTTGGTTTACCTGTATTCGTACATGACAGCTTGGAACTCCCCCATTGCTTACATTTGGAACAACAAACGGATCTCGGAGGGGAGAGCGTATGAGCAGATCTGGTGGAAGCTGGTCTATGCGTATCTGAAGCAGTGGATGGAACAAGATGGAGTGCGTTTACTCCTAGCTTTTGGCGAAGGTGCGAAGCCGAGTCCTCCGAGAAATATCCCCCCGGTGGAGGCGATTGCCGGAATCACGGCCACGCTGCTGCTACATCAGCTCTATTTAAAGGGAGCTGTCGGCACAGGAAGTAGCTTGTCCCTGGACGCCGGAAAACTTTCCGTACACGCCCTCAGAATGCTGGGGCTGGCGGGAGAGGCCTCCGTCCAGCAGGAGGTGCTTCTGAAATACTGGTTCAAGCAGGAACGCAGCAGCGGTCTATGGACGCGGCTGAATCATATTACCATTGGCGGAGAGCGGACCGGAGGGGTGGACTCCCGCAGGGACCTGAGAAATGATGACTATAATGGGACTCTGAGCTCCATACAGTACCACCATTTGGTGACACAGTGCGAGCACATTCTCCACTTGGATATGGACATGGCGGGAGAGAGTATCGATGTGCGCAAGCGGGTCGCCGTTGCCCAGAGCCTGCTGTATAGCGTCAGGCGGCTGAAAGACTTTGACGCATACGAACAGACCTTGGAGGCACTGTCTAAAGAAGACGCTCCGCTAATTACCTGGAGCCTAGCGAAGCTGGGCAGGACGCTGACCCCCAAAAAAGGGGCGGAAATCGCAAGAGATCAGTTGCCCGATGCAGCCGTGAAATTGCTGAAAGAGCTTTGGCGCAGCTGCATGAGTCAGCCTCAAATGCCGTATCTCATTTTGAATTCCGCAATTCCGCTGGAATCCATTGCGGGGATTAAAGAGCAGGCAGCTCGATGCGTCGCGGAATTCAAGCGGGAGATATCAGTTCTTTAGAGCAATTCTCCATAAGCTGAATGTGAAAAACAGCCCCGATAGCGATACAACGAACGTGCAGCATAGCGATAAAGGCATCCGAAGTTTTTGCATAACGAGTAACAGCGCCAAAAAACGTGTTAATGAAACGTTGGTCATCCTAAAACCTATTGTGCTGCAACGGTTTCGAGCTTGCATCTTTTTTGTCAATGAAAGACTGGCGAGTGTTCTTATAGTATTTGAAAGATGCTGTAAGAACACTCGCTTTCTTTA
>CAMWSZ010000565.1 GCA_947177005.1 uncultured Clostridia bacterium
ATATTGCTGCCATCCAGACCGCAGACATATTTGATCTCAACGCCCACGGCCGGATTGATTTCGCCCAGCACAAAGTCCTCCGCATTCACCACCTGAACCGTCGGCGTAGTGATATCCACGCGGTGGTCCAGCATGTTGGATACCGCCGTGGCGGAGGAACCCAGGCTGATATTCATGATCTCGCCAATGGCGTCTACCACCATTGGGCTAAAAATACTCTCTCCCATCAGGATTCCGCTCCTTTAAGCCTTAATGTAAGTCTCACCGATCTTCACGGCCATCTGTTTATTGTGTATCCCCAACCGGCCGTCGAACCAGCGCCGTCCGCCGATATTGAGGTAGACGGGCGCGTCCTTGGGCCGTTTGATGTCCAGAACGTCTCCCACGTTCAGGTGGTAGATGTCGCTGAGCAGGACCCGGGGGCGGGCCAGCTCGGCAATGATCTCCATATCCGACTCCCGCAGGGAACCGAAGATCTCTTCCGATTTATCCTCACCGCTGTTGCGGCGGACGGAGTTCTTGCTGATCTCGGCGAAGATGTTGGACAGCATCACTCCCGGCAGGCACAGGTTCATATGTCCCTGACAGTTGGAGAACTGGATGTTGAGGCTGACGATCACCACCGTCTCGTCAAATCCGATGAGCTGCACCATGGTGGGATTGACCTCCGTGCGCACATACTCAAAGTTCAGGGGGATATAATTCTCCCAGCTGCCGCCCATGATGGAGATCAGCTGCTGAATGACGTCCTCGTACATATTCAGCTCCAGGTCTGTCATCTTATAATTATCCGGCAGTTCGGGTTCAGGTGCGCCGTCGCCGCCGATCATGCGGTCGATGATTGTCAGGGCCACCTCCGTATCCAGATGAACCAGAATAGGTGTTTCCTCCTGGAGCTTGGGCTGGTCGATGTTGGCCAGGGCCACCACATCGCTTTCGGTGAGGGCGTTGGAGAACTCGTTGTACCGCTGCTCCTCCACCGACTCCACCTCAATGATGCAGGTGGTGTGCAGCAGCGCGTTTACCCGCGAGTTGCTGACCCGCGCGTAGCTCTCGAAAATACTGTTGAGCATCTTCAGACGCTCCTTGGTAAATTTCCGCGGGCTGTAAAAGTCGTATTTCTTAAACTTTTTCTCCGGCTCCAGCGCCGGGGCTTCCAGATCCATCTCCCCGTTGCGGGCTGCATTGAGCAGGGCGTCGATCTGGCTTTGCGATAAGACTTCTGCCATGTGTAAATCTCCTCCGAAGTCCTAGATTCCGCTGCATAGCGGTCCATATGGTTCCGGTGCAAAACCGGGACGCCTTACTCTGTGCTGCCGCCGGGACTGAGGGGACTGCCGCCGAGGACGCCGCCGCCCAGCATATCCAGCGCGTGCTGGTCCACCACCGGCGCATCCACCTCCGGGATATTTTCACCGAAAGGATTTTCCGGCTGCGCCTGATCGGTTTCCGCGTAGTAATTTTTGATGTTGTCGTCCATGGAGTCCTGCACGTCGCGGCCGCTGATCATCATTTCCACGCGGCGGTTCTGGGCGCGGCCCTCGGCGGTATCGTTGTCTGCGATAGGCCGCCACTGTCCGTAGCCCTGACTAATGAACCGTGCGGGGTCCAGCTTCATGGCGTCGCTGTTCTCCAGGATATAGATCAACACCTCATTGGCGCGTTCGCTGGCGAGGGTGCGGTCGCCGCGGATGGTATTGCGCTGGCTGGGGCTGGCCTGAGCGGTGTGGCCCAGCACACGGACCTCGTCGATAAACGGGCCCGCCTCCTCCAGCGCGGGGATGATGTAATCCAATACCGCCTCCCCCTCGGGGCGGAGCTGGTACTTGTTGCCCTCAAAGAACACGGCGTCCTCAAAGGAGAGGAACACATAGCCGTCGCCGGGGGTGACGGTGATGCTGCCGGTGCTGTCGCTGGACGCGGCGGCGGATTTGAGGTACTGGTAGAGTTCTTCCAAAGCGTCGTCCACCTCGTCCTGCGTCATGGGCAGGTCGTTGCCGCCCTCATTGTTCTGTTCTCCGGCGGGGCCTCTGGGGAATTCGTCCTCGTTGACGATGGCGTCCTTGTTGAAGCTCTGGACAACGATCATCCATTTTGCCTCGTCGAGACTGGAAATGGAGTAGAGAAGCACGAAGAAGCACAGCAGCAAAGTAACCATATCGCCATAGGTATCCATCCAGTTTGCGCCGCCTCCGCCGCTGCTTTTCTTTTTGATAGAAGCCATACCGGTTCTCCTCCTTCCGAATCACTGTTCATGATTACGCCTTTTCGCCGCCGCCCTCGCCGCGCTGCTGCTGCTGCATGAAGGTCATGAGCTTTTCGCGCAGGAACTTCGGGTTGGCGCCGGCCTGAATAGACATAATGCCTTCGACGATGATAAGCTTGCAGAGCACTTCCTCCTCGTCCCGCAGACGAAGCTGCTGGGCGATAGGTCCAAAAATCATATGGGCCAATACGCACCCGTACAGGGTGGTAATCAGGGCGGTACCCATAGCGGAACCGATGTTGCCCGCGCCGCCGGAGTCCATGTCCATGCCCTTGAGCATGTTGATCAGGCAGACCAGCGTACCGACCATTCCGAAGGCCTGAGCCACGGAGGAGCCTTTATCATTCATGCCCG
>CAMWSZ010000566.1 GCA_947177005.1 uncultured Clostridia bacterium
CTGCTGACCGGCCCACAGATAAAATGCCCGCCCTTTTCTGACGGGCGTCCATAGAGGCAAAAACAACGGCGTCCGGTATGAAACCGGACGCCGCTCCTCTTTTTCGCTCAGAAATATTCGGTCAGGAGACGCTTTGCGTCCTCAGAACCCTGTCCGGCGGCGGTCTCCAGCCAGGTGCGGGCCTTTTTCGGATTGCGCGTCTCCGCACGGCCGCAGTAGTACATCCGGCCGCACTTCAGCTGCGCCTCCACAGACCCCTGCTTCGCCGCCTGCTCGTACCAATACAGCGCGCGCTTGATGTTCACGGATGTCCCCGCGCCCTCCTCGTACATCGCCGCGCAGGCCAGCTGCGCATGGAGATAGCCCTGCTTGGCGGAACGCTTATACCATGTCAGCGCCTGCCGGCTGTCCGCGTCCGCGGCGAGACCCCGCTGGAAAAGCTGTCCGCACAAAAACTGCGCCTCCTTATGTCCGGCCCCCGCCGCCCGCAGCAGCGGAACCATTGCCTCCGCATACTTCTTCTCCCGGCACGCCGACATCCCCGCCTCGAAATCATCCTCCGCTCTCAGGAAGTCCGGCTCGCCGGGAATCTCATCCGGTTTCCCAAACGCGGCCGGTCCTACCGCAGGGGCGTCCGGGATCTCCGGGAGTGCCGGTTCCTCTATCGCAGACTCCGCGGCTCCGGCCTCCGCGATTGCAGTCTCCTCCGGCTCTTCTGGCTGCGCGGGCACATTCTTCCCGTTTTTTTTAGACATTTGCAGAAAGGGCAGCTTCTGCGCCATAAATTCTTTGAACATATCCACCTCTCCAGCTTATTCTGTCACTATTATAGCCATCCTGCCGCCGCTTGTCAAACGCTGACGCACCGGCCGGACACCCCTTTTTCTTCCAGACAGAAATTTTTGTGCAAATCTGGAAAACAGCACTTGAAAAACAGCCAGATTTTTGTATAATATAAATGCGGACGTCCCCCGCTCCTCAAAACGGAGGGCTCCAGCTAAAAGAGGAAGGAAAGGTGAGTCAATGAAGAAAAGAAACAAGTTCCTGGCAATGCTCCTGGCTATGGTGACGGCCCTCGGGCTGTCGTCCGCCGCAATGGCCGCGGAGGAGGGAAAACTGGTCATCCTGCACACCAATGACGTACACTGCGGCATTGAACAGAGCAAATCGGATGACGGAACCGTCACCAATACCGGCTATGCGGGCGTCGCCGCCTACAAGGCCGAAATGGAGGCCGCGTATGGCGCGGACTGGGTGGTGCTGGTGGACGCCGGAGACGCCATTCAGGGCGGCGCCATCGGCACCCTCACCAAAGGCTCCGCGCTGGTGGAAATCATGAACAAGGTGGGGTATACGCTGGCCGTACCCGGCAACCATGAGTTCGACTACGGCATGGATACGTTTTTGTCTCTGGCCAAAACGACCGCGCAGTACCCCTATCTCTGCTGCAACTTCACAGATCTGGACGGCAAACCGGTCTTTGACGCCTACACCGTCGATACCTACGGCGATGTCAAAGTCGGCTACGTGGGCATTGATACCCCGGAGGCGTTCGTCAAGTCTACCCCCACCTATTTCCAGGACAAGGACGGCAACTACATCTACAGCTTCCAGCAGGGCAACAACGGCAAGGACCTCTATGACGCCGTGCAGAAGGCCGTTGACGCCGCCAAAGCCGAGGGCGCAGAATATGTGGTAGCCATTGGACATCTGGGCGACGACGGCTCCACCCAGGAGTGGAAAGCACAGTCGGTCATCGCCAATACCAACGGCATTGACGTCTTTATCGACGGCCACTCCCATGAGGAGATCGAAAAGACCGTGCCCAATAAGGACGGCGAGGAGGTCGTCTGGGCGCAGACCGGTACGAAACTGGCCAATATCGGCAAGATCGTGATTGACACCGGGACCGGCGAGATTACCAACGAACTGGTCAAGGGCTACGGCAAGCAGGATGAAGAAGTCGCCGCCTTCGTGAAGGAAAAAACCGACGCCTTTGAGGCTGAACTGAAAAAGGTCGTGGCCAAGTCCGACGTGGACCTCACCACCCTGGACGTCAACGGCCAGCGTCTCGTCCGCAGCGGCGAGACCAATCTGGGTGACCTGTGCGCCGACGCTTACCGCGTGATGCTGGACGCCGATGTGGCGTTTGTCAACGGCGGCGGCGTCCGTGCGGATATCGCCGCGGGCGACATCACCTATGAAAACATCATCAATGTTCACCCCTTCGGCAACGAGGCGTGCATGGTGGAGACCACCGGCCAGCACATCCTGGACGCCCTGGAAATGGGCGCACGCCTGTACCCCGAGGAGAACGGCGGCTTTTTGCAGGTCTCCGGCCTGACCTACACTGTCAACGAAAACATCCCCTCCTCCGTCAAGACCAATGACGAGGGCGAGTTTGTGAGCGTGGACGGCCCGTACCGCGTCACCGATGTGACTATTGGCGGCCAGCCTCTGGACGTGAACAAAACCTACACCCTGGCCTCCCATAACTACATGCTCAAAAGCGGCGGCGACGGCTTTGTGATGTTCAAGAACGACAAACTGGTCAAGGACAGCGTTATGATCGACAACGCCGTGCTTATCAACTACATTGTGGACGATCTGGGCGGCAG
>CAMWSZ010000567.1 GCA_947177005.1 uncultured Clostridia bacterium
CCGCGCCGGCCATAACGGCGAGGGGTCGAAATGCCCCGACTCCTGCTTCTGGAATTACCCCCTCGGCGAGCTTGCCGGGCACACTATGGGTATCATCGGTTACGGCAGAATCGGCAAGGCCGTTGCCAAAATCGCGGAAGCTATGGGGATGCACGTCATCGCTTACGGCCCGCACCCCTGGCAGTCCGGCGGCGTGCCCTATGTGGAACTGCCTGAGCTCCTGCGCCGCAGCGACGCCGTCAGCCTTCACTGCCCCCTGACCCCAGATACCCAAGGGCTCATCAATCAGAAAACCATTGCGCTGATGAAGGATGGGGCTATTTTAATCAACAACAGCCGGGGCCAGCTCCTTGTGGAACAGGATGTCGCCGATGCCCTCAATTCCGGCAAACTCGCCGCCGCAGGCGTTGACGTGGCCGGAGCCGAGCCTATCCCCGCGGATTCCCCGCTCCTCACCGCCAAAAACTGCATCATTACCCCCCATATCAGCTGGGCTCCTCTGGATACCAGAAAACGGCTCATGCAAATCGCCGTTGAGAACCTGCGGTCCTTCGCGGAAGGAAATCCGATCCATGTTGTCAACTGACCGTATGCCCCGCTGGCTGAGATTCGCCGCGGACTCTGCTGTGGGAAGATTCGTCTCCCACCTGGTCCGGCGCTATTTCGCTCATAATATCGGACATCAGGGCGCGGCCCTCGCCTATTACCTGCTCTTTACCATTTTTCCCTTTATGATTTTTATCAGCAGCCTCCTGGGCATCCTGGACCTTGATATCTCCGGCATCATGGAGACCCTTGCCCCGATCCTGCCCGCGGCGGTCCTGGACCTGGTGGAGACCTACCTGCTCTACGTCTCCCAAACCTCTACCGCCCCCATGCTCTGGTTCGGCCTCTTCTTTACTATCTATTTCCCCATGCGTGCCGCCTCCTGCCTCATGAGCGCCGTGCGCCGCGCCTATCATCTGCCTAAACCGAAAAATCCTGTTATCTATAACTGCAAGGTGCTGCTCTATACGGTCTGCCTGCTGCTCACGGTCGCCCTCACCCTCGCGCTTACGACTATGGGAGAATACGTGCTGAATGTACTGAACCAGTATGTGGTTCTTCCGGATATCTATATCCAGCGCTGGATCGACTGGCGTTTTGCTGTGCTGGCGGCCGTCATGTTCGCCGCCGTCGGCATCCTCTACGCCGCCGCGCAGGACGTGCGCAGGCCCGCACGCCAAATCGTCCCCGGCGTGGTCGCCGCCCTCGCAGGCTGGATGATCGTCTCCGCCGCCTATGCCTTCTATGTGGAAAATTTCGCCCGGTATTCCGTCATCTACGGCGCGGTCGGCACCGTCATCATCCTGCTCATCTGGCTCAATCTCTCCGCTGTGGCCCTCATCCTCGGCGCGGAAATCAATGATACCCTGATCGCCATGTCCGCCGAAAACAGAGCCAGAAAAAGAAAAAATCAGTCCGGGGAGGAGGCCGCTGCACCCCGGTAAGGAGTTTTGTATGAAAATCATTATCATCGGCAACGGAAAGGTAGGCTATACTCTGGCAAAGCAGCTGAGCGTCGAGGACCATGAGCTGGTCCTCATCGATCACAACGCAGAGGCCCTCCATAACGCCGACGCCGCCCTCGATATTCTCTGTATCGACGGCTCCGGCGCATCCATTCAGGTTTTGCGGGAGGCGCGGGTCAGGGACGCCGACCTGGTCATCGCCGTCACCGGCTCCGACGAGCTGAATATCGTCTGCTGCCTCATCGCCAAAAAACTGGGTGCCAGACATACCGTTGCCCGTATCCGTTCCCCGGAGTACTTCCGGGAGGCCGGCCTCCTGAAACGGGAAGTGGGCCTCAATATGATTATCAATCCCGAGTACGCGGCCGCTCAGGAAATCAGCCGTCTGCTGCGCGTACCCTCCGCTTTCAGCGTCGAAACCTTCGCCAGAGGTCTCGTCGAGATGATCGGATTCCCCATTGCCGAAAGCGACGGCCTCGCCGGTATCAGCCTCTTTGAGTACAGCAAAAAGCATCCCAACAACAGCGGCGTCCTTATGTGCGCCGCCATTCGCGGGGACGAGGTCTTCGTCCCCAACGGACGCTTCGTCCCGCAGGTCGGCGACAAGGCGTATATGATCGGTTCCCAGAGCGAAATCCCCAGATTCTTCCACAACCTCGGCAGAGATTCCGGCCGGATCAGAAAAATTACCGTCCTGGGCGGCAGCAGAATCGCTACCTACCTTACCTGGGCCGTGGAGAGGGTCGGAATGAAGGTGACAATTGTGGAGCAGAACGGGGAAAAATGTCTCGCTCTGGCCGGAAAACTGCCGAAAGCCCTCATCATTCAGGGCGACGGCACCAGCAGTGAGATCATCGACGAGGAAAACCTGCTGGATACCGACGCCTTTATCGCGCTGACCAACCGCGACGAGGAAAACCTGCTGATGGCTATGTCCGCGCAGCGCCGGGGCGTCAAAAAGGTCATCGCCAAAATGACCCGGCCCAATTATATCGAAATGATGCGGGAGTTCAACGTGGACAGCATCATCAGTCCCAAGGACATCACCGCCAATCAGATCTCCGCCTATGTCCGCGCTATGGCCCGCAGTCAGGGC
>CAMWSZ010000568.1 GCA_947177005.1 uncultured Clostridia bacterium
GATTGGACTGAGTGGATAGACTTTTCCCGTCTTTGTCGAAACCTTCCCCATATCTGTCGAAAATCATTTTTGCAACAATTTTAGTTTTAGGTAGTTACAATGATTTCAACGCACTTATATTATTTATTCTATATATATTCTTATCCACATTTCAACTTCCTCCAACACATGCGATTGAAACAGAAGCCATTGTGGAAACGGGAAAAACTGATAACAGTGTCACGGAAAAGGAATAGTATAATAAACAGAAAATGACAGCCTGCACAAGCTGCTTGTCTTGCACTATAATAAGATCATGGGAGGGATTTCTCTCGCTATGGAGCAATTGGCTCACTGTCCTCCACACCGTCTCAAGCAGTTTCCGCACCGTTTGAAGCCTCCAAACGCATCGTTTGCGGCCTGCAAGCCACCCGTTTGGAGGCTCCATCCACCCGCAATGTCATGGGGGTTATATAAAATAACAACTGCATCACTTGAACTTAGGTAATCGTATCAGTAGACATCCTCCTCCCATTCTGCTTCTTCATCTATATACGCTACCTGCAACAGATTGCACTCTGTGATGATATTATAGAAACCATTCACGAAAAGTCCATGCTCTTTCAATTGCATCACATCGTTGTCGGTAAGGACAATGTGGTACTTAGTGCCTTCAACGGCCATCTTGGCACAACCCCATTCATTCAACTCATTCTCGTTGCCTTCCAAGGAGTTGGATGTGCCGTTATAGATAGTCTTCATCAGCCAATATGCGACTTCCGGATTTGACTTATCCGTCGAGAACACAATCTCCAACCGGTCACCCTCGTTAGCCATCGCAAACTTACTGCTATCAACGACAAATCCATTGGACCAATTACCTTGAACACAATGGCCCGTCCAAAGCGGGATGGAGTTCAGGACATGGGCATTAGGCGACAATCTGACGCTCTTCACGGTAATGGTCGTCGTGTCTGACGCCTGCAAGGCTACCTCATGGACATTGCGCACGTCCTGACCTTCGAAATAGCACGTCAGCGAAGTGATGCCCGGCTTGCCCCACACCATCAGATTGTTGGTCACAACAATCTGTGTAGGCACCTTTGTCGGCTCCGTGAATTCAAAACGGATAGACTCATAGTCCGACCAATCGACAGGCATATTGTTTTCCTTGACAGTTCCAACAAGACCGCCCCACGGCACCGCATGGTAGGTAATAGTCCCATCATCGTTCTTTGCCAGTCGCTCATAGATATTCCAAGTACTGTCAAACTTCGAAGTAAGGGTAAACTCATCCTCTTCCTTTTGCATTCCACAGGAACACAAAATGAAGGTTATACAAAGCAAACAAATATCTTTCATTGTATTAAAGTTTTTTATGACAAGCAATCTTCTTGTGTGCAAAGGTAATAGAATAATCTGACTTAGTAAAATTTTCAAGCCACTTTTTGGAACACAAAACTCTTTGTACGCACCGGGGATGCCGCACAAAAGAAACGAGTCCCTGCATCATCGTAATGACACAGGGACCCGTCACAAGAAAAGAAGGCGGCCTCCTACTCTCCCGCATTGCATTGCAGTACCATCGGCGCAGGCGGGCTTAACTTCTCTGTTCGGAATGGGAAGAGGTGGGACCCCGCCGCAATAACCACCTGAAATAGCGGTTGACATCTGTCACACAAGAACAGCAAGTACGCGAACAACCAAAAAGAAAGACGGAACGCATACAGCAATAACTGTCAGCCTGCGTCCTCAACCTATTTAAGGAGGACGGGCGAAAGCATTCGGGCAATTAGTACAGCTCGGCTTTGACGTCGCCGTCTTTACACCTGCTGCCTATCAACGTCGTAGTCTACGACGACCCTCATGGAGCCCTCATCTTGTGGCCGGCTTCGCACTTAGATGCTTTCAGCGCTTATCCGATCCCGACGCGGATACCCGGCGGTGCACCTGGCGGTACAACCGGCAAACCGGAGGTCGGTCAACCACGGTCCTCTCGTACTAGTGGCCGGACCACGCAAGACTCCCACGCCCACGATAGATAGAGACCGAACTGTCTCACGACGTTCTGAACCCAGCTCGCGTGCCACTTTAATAGGCGAACAGCCCAACCCTTGGGACCTTCTCCAGCCCCAGGATGTGACGAGCCGACATCGAGGTGCCAAACCACTCCGTCGATATGAGCTCTTGGGAGGGATCAGCCTGTTATCCCCGGAGTACCTTTTATCCTTTGAGCGATGGCCCTTCCATGCGGAACCACCGGATCACTATGCTCTAGTTTCCTACCTGATCGACTTGTAGGTCTCTCAGTCAAGCGCGCTTGTGCCATTACACTCTGCGGCCGGTTACCAATCGGCCTGAGCGCACCTTTAGAAGCCTCCGTTACGCTTTTGGAGGCGACCACCCCAGTCAAACTACCCACCAAGCAGTGTCCGCGCAACAGCGCGTTAGACCTCAGGCGCAGGAAGGGCCGTATTTCAACGGCGGCTCCAAGGATACTGGCGTACCCCCTTCAAAGCCTCCGGCCTATCCTACACATCCGGCGACCAAGGTCAGTGCTAAGCTGTAGTAAAGGTTCACGGGGTCTTTTCGTCCCATCGCGGGTAATCGGCATCTTCACCG
>CAMWSZ010000569.1 GCA_947177005.1 uncultured Clostridia bacterium
GCTGATCAACTACATTGTGGACGAGCTGGGCGGCAGCGTCACCGCCGCGCAGTACGGAACCGCGCAGGGCCGCATCAAGATTGATGCCGCCGCGCCTGCGGAGGAACCCCAGAACGTCCCCGAGGAAACCGTTCCTGAAGAAACCGTCCCCGAGACGGAGACTCCGGCTGAAACCCCCGTACAGCCCGCGCCCGTTGAGCAGCCCGCTCCCGCAGAACCCGTACCCGCCGAACAGTCCGCTCCTGCGGAACAGCCTGCCAATCCTGCCGGTACATATGTAGTCGTGAAAAACGACTCCCTGTGGAAGATCGCGCAGAGCTTTTACGGCACCGGGGCGAAATGGCCTGTGATTTATGAGGCAAACCGGGATACTGTCAAAAATGCCAACCAGATCCAGATTGGTCAGATTCTTGTGATCCCCGCCGCATAAACCAACCTATAAAAAACCATCCGGAGGAGCAATCCTTCGGATGGTTTCATACTGTAACGCTGGATACAGCCGCCGGGCCTACTGTAGGGACGCCGGTCCAAACCCCAGCGGCAGCAGTCCGCGCAGGGTAAAAATATCGTACTGCTCTTTGTCCACCGCCAGAATGATCTGGAATTTCTCCGGGTCGCAGAACTCCATCATCACCTGACGGCACACGCCGCAGGGCGGCGCGTACTCCGTAAGCACGCCGTCCTTGCCGCCGACGATGCAGATCGCCTCAAATTCCCGTTCGCCCTCGCTGACCGCCTTAAAAATCGCGGTGCGTTCGGCGCAGTTGGCGGGGGAGTAGGCCGCGTTCTCGATGTTGCAGCCAGTGTAGAATTTGCCGGATTTGGTCAGGAGCGCGGCGCCCACCTTAAAATGGGAATAGGGGGAATAGGAATATTGCAGCTGCGCAACTGCCAAACCAATCATTTCGTCAATAAGTTTTTTTTCCATTTTATGATCGCCTTTCTTATGATCTTTTCTCAGCGCCTATGTGCCGGTATCAGTATAGCATATTTCCACAAAAAAATATAGAACCTCTTTGACCCTTTTATGTAAAACTTTATACTTTGTTAGAATCACCAAAATTAATGAGACCTTTTTGTGCCTTCTGCACAGCAGCCATGCATAAAAAATGATGAGAAAACCGGGACATATCCAGAGCCGGTAAAGCGTGCGTCCTTAATGCCTTTTTTACAAAACTGCTGAATAATATACTATATCATTTGTTTTTCAGATACTTTTTGTGGTTTTTTTGGAAAGTTTTGTTGACATACCGCCCGCTTTCCGGTATAATAAATTATCTGTGTTGCTGCTAGAGGAGGCATGTCAAATGAAGCAGTTTTTCGGGATGAGCCAGCGGGGCAGTCTGGATGAGGCCCTGCGGGACCTCCGCCGTCCCCAGTTTTTAATGCTGCTGTCCAATAATGCCCAATTCGAGTCCCATGTGAAGGAATTGGAAAAACGGTTCCCGGGCGTCCCCAGCATCGGGTGCATCGGGATGTGCTACCAGACCCAAATCGCGGAGCACGGCGTGGGGATTATCGCCTTTTACGACGGCGTCGAGGCGGCGGCCAACGTCCTGGAACAGGTCTCCGTCATGCCCGTCCGGTATATCCGCCGGCTGGAACAGGATATGCGGAAGGTGAACGGTTCCAGCAACAACACCGTCTGCATCGACTTCTGCACCGGCAACGACGCCTGCGTCCTGACAACCATGAATACCGCCCTTCGGGCACATGGGATTCCCCTGGTGGGCGGCACCGGCGGCGAGGGCCGGGTGTCCGCCAACGGACGGGTCTATCAGGACGCCGCCGTGTACGGACTGGTCCGCAATCAGTCGGGACGCATCAAAACCTATAAGGAAAACATCTATCATCAGCTGGGAAACTACCGCTTTGTCGCCTCCGATACGGACCGCGCAAACTATGTGCTGGGCTCCCTGAACGGTCAGCCCGCCAAGCTGGTCTATCAAAAAATCCTGCATGTCACCGACGCGGAAATCCTCACCCGCACCTTCCAGAACCCTTTCGGCAAGCTCAACGGCAACGATACCTGCATCATCTCCATTAAAGAGGTCCGCGGCAACGCCCTGGCCTGCTTCCGGCAGGTCAACGACTCCGATGTCCTGATCCTGCTGGAATTGGGGGATTACCGGGCCGTCGTCCGGGATACTATCGCCCAGATCTGCCGGGATTTCCCGCGCCGGTCCGCTATCTTTTCCGTAAACTGTCTGTTCCGTTACAAGCTCTTCTCAGAGCGCGGCTATATGCGCACCTATTTGCAGGATATGTCGGCGCTGGGTGCCCACGCCGGTATGATCGGGTATGGCGAGCACTATAACAACTGCTTTGTCAACCAGTCCATGACCTGCGCCGTGTTTGAATAAAGGGAGGCTTATCATGAAGTTGTTTGCGGGAAAAAAAGAGAAAAAGCAGGCGGATGCCGATCTCTATCCGGTACTCCATGTGGCCGAAAGCCTGCGTACATATCAGAAGGAACTGGCGCGGAAAGAAGTGGCCTCCCTCCGGGAACTGAGCCGGGTGGGTACGGTCTTTTCCGGCGTGCTGGAGGAGGCGGAGAGCAGTCAGGAAAAACTGCGGAATTTAGAGGCGTCCTTCG
>CAMWSZ010000570.1 GCA_947177005.1 uncultured Clostridia bacterium
CAGCATGGTCCCCAGCACCACCGCGGCAATGGTGATAACGCTCTGTACAACAGTCATTTCACAGCCTCCAGTTTCTTTTTCCCGGCAAAGCAGAGGATGATGAACGCCATTGCGGGAATAATAAAGTTTTCGCTCCCGAACAGCAGCAGGCAGAGCAGCGTACAGCCCACGCCGGTGAGCGCCGGTGAATGGTTGTCCGTCTCCTCCCACTGGTTGACGAACATGACCGCAAAAAGCGCGGTCATAACGAATTCGATGCCGGTGGTGTCAAAGCGTATGACGTACCCCAGCAGCGCGCCCAGCGTCGCGCCGGTGACCCAATAGCACTGGTTGAGCAGGGTCACAAAGAACATGAACCAGCCCCGGTCCACATCCGGCGGCGGCGTGACGGTGCAGTTAATAGAGAAGGATTCGTCGCACAGGCCGAAGATCAGGTAGAACTTTTTCAGGCCCGTATTTTTGTATTTGTCCAGCATGGAGATGCCGTAGAACAGATGCCGGGCGTTGACCATCAGGGTCAGGAAAAAGGCGTGCAGCGGGTTGAACGCCGACAGCAGCAAATTGACCGCCACAAATTCCATGGAACCGGCGAAAATAAAGCTGCTCATCAGCATCGGATAGACGAAGGAAAATCCCTTGCTCCGCATCAGGAAGCCGTATGACATGCCCAGAAACAGGAATCCCACACAAATGGGGAGCGTATAAGGCGCAGCGGCCCGGAACGCTTTTCTTTTCATGATTTTTTTACCTCCTTGCTTATACCGGCAGTCAGTATAGCACAGCCTTTTTCAGAATGCTACTCCTAATTTTCACAAATTTCCCTTTCTCCGGCAATCTGACTGAAAATTCCATGTTTTCCACCGGAAGTCCTATGTCATTTCCCACGCAGTACAGCTACAATAACAGTCAGAAAGCGGCCTGACAGACCGGTCAAAAATTTATGTGTAAAGGAGAGCGTCAGTATGTCAATTTTAGTCAGCGGCGGCGCCGGTTACATCGGCAGCCATACCTGTGTGGAGCTGCTCCAGGCGGGGTATGAGATCGTAGTTGCGGACAACCTCAGCAATTCCAGTGAGGAGGCTGTGCGCCGGGTGGAGCGGATCACCGGCAAAAAGGTCCCCTTTATTAAGGCGGAATTGTGCAGTCCGCAGCAGGCAGAGGACCTGTTTGCAGCACATCCGGATATCACGGCAGTCATCCATTTCGCCGGCCTGAAGGCGGTGGGCGAGAGCGTGTCGAAGCCCCTTGAGTACTACCAGAACAACCTGGGCAGCACCCTGACCATTTTGGAGGCCATGCGGCGGCACAATGTGAAAAATTTCGTGTTTTCCTCCTCCGCCACCGTCTACGGCGACCCCGCGTCTGTACCAATCCGGGAAGATTTCCCGGTGGGCGGAACGACAAATCCGTATGGAACCACAAAGCTGTTCATCGAGCGTATCCTGACCGATTACTGCAAAGCAGATCCGTCCCTGAATGTGGCCCTTCTGCGTTACTTCAACCCCATTGGCGCCCATGAGAGCGGTTTGATCGGCGAGGACCCCAACGGTATCCCCAACAACCTGGTGCCGTATATCGCACAGGTGGCGGTGGGCAAGCTGGAAAAGCTGCATGTCTACGGAAACGACTATCCCACCCCGGACGGCACCGGCGTAAGGGATTATATCCATGTGGTAGATCTGGCACAGGGACATCTGGCGGCACTGAAAAAGCTGGAGACCAACTGTGGGCTGTTTGTGTGCAACCTGGGCACCGGTAAGGGCTACAGTGTGCTTGACGTGCTCCATGCCTATGAAGCGGCCTGCGGCAAGACGCTGCCGTATGTAGTGGACCCGCGCCGTCCCGGCGACATCGCCGCCTGCTACGCCGACCCCGCGAAGGCGAAAGCCGAGCTGGGCTGGGAAGCCAAATACGGCATTGAGGACATGTGTGCCTCCTCCTGGAAATGGCAGTCCGGCAATCCCAACGGATATAAGGGATAAATAAATTCACAGTTCGTTCACAGAAAATTAGCACTCTTGACACGAGAGTGCTAATTTTCCTCTTTACATTTCGCCGCGCCGGGTGTATGATGTCAAATGAAAAGAAAAAATGCCAAAGGAGGCACACCCATGAACTTTGATAAATACACCCAGAACGCACAGGCCGCCGTTGCGGACTGCCAGTCCATTGCCATCGAGAACGGCCAGCAGCAGCTGGACGGCGAGCACCTTCATCTCGCGCTGCTGCGCCAGCAGGAGGGACTTGTCCCCAGATTGCTGACCTATATGGGTCTGGACGTGGAGACTCTGACCCGTGAGGTGCAGCGGGAGATCAACCGCCTGCCGAAAATATCGGGTACAGGCGCGGAACAGCTGTATGCCAGCCGGCGTTTTTCGCAGCTGCTGCTTGCCGCCGAAAAAAATGCGCAGCAGTTTAAGGATGAATATGTGTCTGTCGAGCACCTGTATCTGGCTCTGGCGGACGAGTCCGGGACTCCCAGCGCAAAAATTTTCCGGCAGTACGGTATCGAACGGGAAAAAATCCTGCAAGCCCTTACCAAAGTACGGGGCAGCCAGCGCGTGACCAGCCAGAACCCGGAGGAAAACTATGAGG
>CAMWSZ010000571.1 GCA_947177005.1 uncultured Clostridia bacterium
GCCGGGACAGATCCTGTGAGATTTGAAAGAGGCGGGTGGAGAGGGGCAGTCCGGCGGGGGTGGTGATGACGCCGTACTTCTGCAAACGGACCTGGGCGCGTTCCGCCTCGACCAGACCAAAGCCTATGGTCGCCACGCCGGGGTCGATACCCAAAATGCGCATGAATCGGTCTCCCTGATCGTACATTCTATTCTAACATTTGTTTTGGGAAAAGGCAAGGTCCGGATTTTCACCGTCTCCGCCGCCTCTGATACAGCGCCGTCACCTGTCTCAAAGCGAAGTCCTGAAGCAAAAAGGTTACATTTCCGACCGCCAGCAGGACGGCCAGCATCACAGTTGAATACTCCGAAAATTCCTCGACCACCGCCTGCATCTGGAACAAAAAGATGAGCATGGCATACATAGCCGTCATCATAAGGGAGTAAATCGCGCATTTGACCACAATTTGCAGGGCTTTCGGCAGCGCCAGCAGACGGGTCCGCAGGGCTGGATACCAGCCAAAAAAGACGTAAAACAGCGCAAGCTCCTTATCCGTGCAGAGCAGCACCGCCAGAATCGAAACCGCCGCATACACCAGCAGAGTTGTTTTCGGTCCGCAGTTGCAGTGGACGGGGACAAGACAGATCATCGCCATCATGGGACCTGCCACCGTTGCCGCCGGAATGATGCTTCCAACACTCAGAATCACCACGGACAGGGCGGCCATGACGCCGCACAGCGCCATCCGGCGGCTTTGGATCCGGTTTTGTTCACGCATGACTGTCACCTCTTTTCTATTGAATCGGCCCGTCTATTATAGCCAAAGGAGCCGCGGTTGTCAAACCTGAACGGCGGTCCGTCTGCCGCGCTTTTTCCGGCAGATCATGCTTTTTATTTTGCGTCCGGACTTCTGCTTTACAAACCGGTCATAATCTGTTATGATATCATAGGACTTTTAGGAAAGGATGGTATTCTGCGCATGACTGATATCACCGCGATAGGAGAGATTTTGATTGATTTGACCCAGTTCGGTAAAAATGAGGCGAATGTCCCACTGTTCGCGGCTTTTCCGGGCGGCGCACCCGCAAATGTCGCCGTCTCCGCCGCCCGGCTGGGCGCAAAGACCGCTTTTATCGGAAAGATAGGGGAGGACGGCTTCGGTGCCTATTTGAAGAGCGTTCTGGATGAAAACGGCGTCGATTCCTCCCGAATTTGTACGGGCGGCGCACCCACCACAATGGCTATTGTGTCCGTGGACGGCACGGGGGAACGGAGCTTTCAGTTTGTCCGCGGCGCGGACTGCACCCTGATGCCGGAAGAGGTGGATGAGCTGCTGGTCACCGGCAGCAAGATCCTGCATTTCGGCTCCGTCAGCCTCACCTGCGGCATCGCCCGCAGCGCGACGGTCCATGCCGCCAGAACCGCCCATAAGCAGGGTGTGCTTGTCAGCTATGACCCGAATTACCGCCCCGCCCTCTGGAATACGGAAAAAGACGCCGTCGAATGGATGACCCTCCCCCTGCCCCTTGTGGACGTGATTAAGCTGTCCGAGGAGGAGCTGCCCATGCTGTCCGGGTCCGGCGATCTGGAGGAGGGCAGCCGCCGCCTGACAGAAAAGTATGGGATCTCGCTGGTACTGGTCACGCTGGGCGGCAAGGGCGCCTTCTGCCGCTGGCGGGACGAATGCTTTACGGTCCCGGGTGTTTCGGTAAAGGTTGCGGATACCAACGGGGCGGGCGACACCTTCTTCGGCGCGGTGCTGTCCCAGCTGTGCAGGCGGGGCGCAAAGCCGCTGGAGGGACTGGAGCGTCCCGAACTGGAAAAAATACTGCGTTACGCAAACCGCGCCGCCGCTGTCACCTGTTCCCGCAGCGGCGCGATCCCGGCGATGCCCACATCGTCAGAACTGGAGGCTGAAAATTTTTTATGATGAAGAATAAAGGGGCTGATGAAAAAAAAGGAGCGGCAGCGGCCCAATTCCGGGACTTTGACCGCCGTCTTGCCCGGCACTACGACGAACTGAAATGGCTGTACTGCGAGCTGTACAAAAATGAGGACGCTTTCCACTATTTTGTCAAGATGCTGCGCCGCTGCTGGGACGGCCGGAAGCAGGACCTCCGCGAACAGGACGCCCGCCGCGAGGCAGACCCGGACTGGTACCGGCGTCAGGACCTGCTGGGCATGATGCTGTACGTAAACGCTTTCGCGGGGAATTTGCAGGGTGTTGAGAAAAAACTGCCCTATCTGCGGGAGTGCGGTGTCAACTACTTACATCTAATGCCGCTGCTGGAGAGTCCGAGGGGCCGCAGCGACGGCGGCTATGCGGTGTCGGATTTCCGGAAGATCCAGCCGGAATTGGGCACCATGGAAGACCTGGAGAGCCTCGCCGACGCCTGCCGGGAGGACGGCGTCAGCCTGTGTCTGGACTTCGTGCTGAACCATACCAGCGAGGACCACGAGTGGGCGAAAAAAGCCCGTGCGAATGAGCCCGGCTACCGTGACCGCTACTTTTTCTATGACAGCTGGGACATCCCACGGGAGTTTGAAAAGACCGTGCCGCAGGTGTTCCCCACCACCGCGCCGGGCAGCTTTACGTGGCTGGACGACTGCAA
>CAMWSZ010000572.1 GCA_947177005.1 uncultured Clostridia bacterium
ATACGCCCATACAGAGCGTGTTGCGCAGGGTGCGGAGGAAGGTTACGTCGCTGAACAGCTCGACAAATTTGGACATCCCCACAAATTGTGAGCCAAACATGCCGTCCTTGGGCTTGTAGTCCTCGAAGGCAACGATCCAGCCTCCCAGAGGAACATAGTAGAAGATAAAGCCGAAGATAAAGAAAATCACGCCCCAGAAGACTAGCATCTTCTGCTCTTTCACCTTCTGCCAGAAGGTTTTTTCCTGCAGGGGCGCGCCGGCCGCGATTGCCGAAGCGTTATTTCCCGCCATAATTCACATCCTTTCCGGGGGAACGGGCAGAAATCCTGTCCGCTCCCCCACACAACTCCTTATGTTCCCTGGAAAATACGTTATTCGTATTTCGCCGCCAGGGCCAGCCGGTTATCCAGCTCCGTCTGCATCTCGGAGAGGAAGTCCTCCGGCTTCGCGGAGGCGTAAGCCTTCAGATACTCGTCCCACGCGGCCTCAAAGTCGCTGGAGAGGACCACCTTGGGCAGGTACTCGTGCTTGATCTCGCCCATCCGCGCCCAGGCGGAGCCGCCGGGGGTGGCGGTGGTCATATTGTTGGAGTGGGAATACATGGGGAACCAGGGGCCGGGGATTTCGTTGAGGCCCAACATCTGGACATGGGTCTGTACACCGTAGGCGGTGAAGCACTCCTTCACGTCATCGCTCAGGCTGTCGTAGAACTCACCGGGCTGGCAGTCCGGTTTGGCGGCGTTGATGCCGTCCTGGTTCATGCCCACATAGTTGGGGAAGTAGGAGTAGTTGCAGACGTGGTTGGCTTTGTAGGCGGTGTCAGCGGTATTCGCGCGCTGCTCGTCGGTCTTGTAGAACAGCCCGTTTTCATCCACCATGTAGTCCACGTCCTTTACGCCCCAGCTGCGCAGGGTGGCAACCTCCGGGGACAGCAGGTCCTCAATGAACTGGAGCGCACCGGGAATGTCCTTGCAGCTGACGGTAATGCCCAGGCCGTTGGCGCTGTTCATGATGGAGCCGTCGGTGTACCAGCGGTTGTGGATGCCCTTGTCAATGGTGACGCCCAGAGGAACATAGTCGCAGCCCTGCTTGTTGAGTCCGGCCTGCTTGAGGGCGTCGGTAACGTTGTAGCCGAAATCCCAGTACTGGTCCACCATACCCAGCACACGGCCGGTGGACAGCTTGGCGATGTACTCGTCATAGGTCTGGGTGAAGGACTCGGGGTCAACAATGCCCTTCTGGAACTCCTCGTTGAGCTTGGCAAAATACCGCTTTGCGGTGGGGGTAGTGTTGTAGTCCACGATCTGCATCGTATCGGTATCCACGATGACGGAGCCGTCGTTGGGATAGCCGTCCAGGAACTGCGGCGCGTTCTCCAGGCAGAAGTAACGCCAGTCATCGCACAGGATGGTGTAGGGGATGTTGGGCGTGCCGTCCTCCATGGTGGGGTTGGCGGCCTGGTAGCGCTCGATCAGATCGAAATACTCATCCATCGTCTCGATCTTGGGATAATTTGCCCACTTCAGCACGCGGGTCTGAATCCAGAACGCCTCGTCGGGGATGGTGTTGGTACTGACCTCATTCACCCGGCCAAACTGGGGAATCCAGTAGACATGGCCGTCATCACGGCGGACCATATCCCACTGCTGCTCGCTCCAGAAGCTCTTAATCCTGGGATAATCGTCCCAATACTCATCGATCGGGATCAGTGCGCCCGCGTCGTAGAGCTGCTGGGTGGCGTCGGAGCCATCGATAAAATCGGGGTACTCGCCGCCGGCGATCAGGGTGCCTATCGCCTCGGCGGCGGCCTGGCCGGTCAGCCAGGTTTCCTTGCACTTGGTCCCGGTGATCTCCGCGATCATCTCCTGGACCTCGTTGCCGTTATTGATCTCCGCGCCGGGGACGGCGAAGAACGCGCTAAATTCCTTGACGCCGCCCTCCTGGCTGCCTCCACCGCTGCTGCCGCCGCCTCCGCCGGAGCCGCTGTCGTTTCCGCCGCCTCCGCAGGCCGCAAGGGACAGAACCATCAGTACGGCCAGCAGCGCTGCCATTGCTTTTCTCATTTCCAAAATCCTCCTCGTTATTGTTCTGGACGGGACCAGGCCCGCCGCTGATAGTTAAATTATGGGGGAATTTTCGACTTTTCTCAATCCGGCAAACTTTATAAAATACCGGGGTAAATTATAGCTGGCCGCAGAACGCAGCCAGCTGTTTTGTAGATATTGACGGAAAAGATTTGGTTACTGAAACGAATGTGTTTTTCGATAATTTGACGGAGTACACCCTTTTGCTGCAATAAAACGTTCAATAAAGTAGTCCATATCCTGGTAACCCACCGCCCTGGCAATGCTGTAAATTTTTTCATGGGTAGACAACAGGAGTCTTGCGGCCTGTTCAATCCGGCAGTTGTTCAGGTATTCCCGGAAGGTCACGCCATATTTTTTCTTGAACAGCTGCCCCAGGTATGCGCTGTTCACATAATATTTCTGGCTTAATTGCTTCAAGGTCAGATTTTCCGCGTAATGCAGCCTGATTTCCTGCTCGACCCGCTGTAAGATGCTGTCGCTCCCGTCCTGCTGGAGAGAACAC
>CAMWSZ010000573.1 GCA_947177005.1 uncultured Clostridia bacterium
TTGTCACACTGCTCCTGTTCGGTCCTGTTGGGGCGGTGATCGGGGATGTGCTGGCCGCTGGATATGAGTTTGTCTATCACCTTTCGCCGATTATAGCGGGAGCGCTCTTAGGCGCGGCAGTACAGCCAATGGTGATCTTCGGATTTCACTGGAGCTTTATCCTGATCGGGATGAATAATATCCAGGTCAGCGGTCATGACACGGTATTGGCCTTAATGGGACCGCCCGTGTTCGCACAGGCAGGCGCGGCTCTGGCGGTAATGGTCAAGAGCAAGGATAAGGCGTTCCAGTCGATCTGCGCCTCGGCGGCGTTGTCCGCCATGTTCGGCATTACGGAACCTGCTATGTTTGGCGTAAATCTTCCCAGGAAAATGCCGCTGGCGGCTGTGTGCATTGGAGGAGGCGTTGGCGGCGCTCTGGCAGGATTCTCAGGAGCGCAGGCAATGGCCTTCGCGTTTCCAAGTCTTGCAGCGCTTCCGGTTTTTTATGGTCCGGGTTTTGGGCTGTATCTGGTCAGCTGCGCAGTTGGCTTTGCGGCAGCGTTTATCATGACACTGCTGCTGAAATATGAAGAACCCCAAAAACAAGAAAACGTCAGCGTTGAAGAAGCCGTGCGCTGACATGGAAGAAAACAGGAGGAATACACAATGGCAAAAGTATTTATCAGTCCCGGCCGGTATATTCAAGGACCGGGAGAGCTGGAGCGGATTGGCCGGTACGCGAAAAATCTGGGGGGCAAAGCACTGATCCTCATCAGCGTCAATGGCATGAAACGCTTTGGAAAGATCATTGAGGACAGCTTTTCTGCCGCTAGGTGCGACTGCGTTTTGGAGGGCTTTAACGGCGAATGCAGCAAAACGGAAATCCACCGTCTGACAACGCTGGTCCATGACCAAAGCTGTGACCTGGTGATTGGTGTTGGCGGCGGCAAGATTTTCGATACAGCCAAAGCGGTGGCCTATTACGTAGATGCACCCGTGATGGTCTGCCCCACAGTGGCCTCCACCGACGCTCCCTGCTCCGCCCTCTCCGTCATCTATACCGACGAAGGCGTATTCCAGGAATACCTGTTCCTGAAGCGGAATCCCGATGTGGTGCTGGTAGACACGGCGATGATTGCCGCCAGCCCGCTGCGTCTGACGGTGGCTGGTATGGGCGATGCGCTTGCTACCTACTTCGAGGCTAGGGCCTGTGCAGCTTCCGGCGCTGACACCTGTGCCGGCGGCAAGGTTGGCAGTGCCGCCCTGGCCCTGGCGAAGCTGTGCTTTGACACCCTCATGGCGGACGGTCTGACAGCCAAACAGGACCTGGAAAAGAAACAGTGTACCGATGCAGTGGAGCGCATCGTCGAGGCGAATACCCTCCTCTCCGGCCTCGGCTTTGAGTCCGGCGGACTGGCTGGAGCCCACGCGATCCACAATGGCATGACCGTTCTGGAGGAGTGCCACCACATGAATCACGGCGAGAAAGTGGCCTTTGGTACCCTGACCCAGCTGGTTCTGGAAAACGGGGCGGAGCTGGAAAGCGTTATGGATTGGTGCATCCGTGTAGGGCTGCCGGTGACGCTGGGCGAGCTGGGTGTGACGGAAATCAGCCGGGAGAAAATCCTGCCCGCTGCGCAAGCCGCCTGCGCGCCAAACGATACCATCGGCAACCTGCCCTGCCCGGTGAATCCGGAACTGGTATGCGACGCCATGCTGAAGGTGGATGACATGGGCCGGGAGCGCCTGAAAAACCGCGCATAACATAGCAGGCAAAGCAGAATAACAATTATGGTTCAGCTGGACCGGTCAACACGGTCTGGCTGAACCAGTCCTATCATTTCCGATGAAGAATCAAATTGACAGTAGGAGGCGTGTTCTATGCGATCCAGCATTGAGAGTTTGAATGCAAATGATCTTCGATACCTGAAAATGCTTTCCCATCAATATCCGACTATACAGGCTGCCAGTACGGAAATTATCAATCTTCGGGTAATTATGGGCCTTCCCAAAGGAACCGAACACTTTATTTCCGACGTACACGGCGAGTACGAGGCATTTCTGCATATCCTCAACTCATGTTCCGGAGTTGTGCGGGAAAAACTGGATGAACTGTTCGGTCCATGTATTCCCCGTGCGGATTTGGACCAGCTGGCCACGCTTGTCTATTATCCCAAAGAAAAGCTGGAGCAAGTTCAGGCGCAGGCTGTGGACATCGACGAATGGTACCGGATTACCCTCCATCGTTTAACGGATCTGGGCCGTCTGGTATCTGCAAAACACTCCCGGTCCAAAGTGCGCGGCGCTCTTCCGCCGGAGTATGCGGACATCATTGAAGAACTGCTCCATACCCGCACGGAAGCGGATGGCAGACAGAGCAGCTTTGAAAATATCATTTACACCATTATTGACATCGGTCAGGCCCCCGGTTTTATCGAGGCAATCTGTAGTTTTATCAAGCGCATGGCTGTAGACCGTCTGCACCTGGTAGGAGACATCTTTGACCGTGGACCTCGGGCGGACATCATTATGGATTCTCTGCTGGATTATCACAATGTGGATATTCAGTGGGGAAACCATGATATCCTTTGGATGGGTGCAGCC
>CAMWSZ010000574.1 GCA_947177005.1 uncultured Clostridia bacterium
ATTTTAAGCTGGCGCGATACGCCTCCATCTCAGACTCATCCTTCGTGTCAAGGATATCCTGCAGTTCACCGATAGCTTTTTCGCGCTCATATGGCAAATAGGCTATCATGGGATGGTAGTTCGACACTGAATTGGCCAGTAAGTGTGTGCGGATTTTAAGATTGCTGATAAAAGCCTGTAATTCTTGAATCCGTTCCTTCTCTCCGGCAGGAACAAACTCGCCGCGCTGCGCCATAGCGTATAACTCGGTATCGGGGAACAGCGTAAGCGAATCTACAGAAATAAACCGGGGATTTACCTGACTGAACACTTCCGCGCTCTGAACAGCGTTTCGATAGCCGCCGTCTTTTCCTGCAAGGCCGGTCATATACACAAAATAGTATTCTATGCCTGCTTCGTCCAGTTTTTTACATTGCTCAACAATGTCAGCAGCAGTATAACCTTTATTCGCCAGAAGAAGCGTACTGTCATCACCGCTTTCCGTACCGATGCTCAGGCCATTGATACCCATAGCGCGGAGCTTTCGTAATTGCCATACTTCTTTGTTCTTTATGTCCCGTATGCTTGCAAACATGGCAATACTTTGGCATTTTATCAAATAGTCACGCACAGTAAGCGCCCGGAGCTTCAGATGATCGTAGCTCATGGCAAACGGACTTGCTCCTGTCCAGAAGATCCTTCTGGCGTAGGGCTGATAGCTTTTGATCTCGGCCAAATCCGCCTCAAACTCCTTGATTGGCGACATACGGAACGGTTCGTCTTTAAACAGACTGCAAAAAGTACAACTTTTGTATGTGCATCCAGAGGTAGCCTGAATAATCGGTGTGTTGGCCTCATATGGCGGACGCCATGTTCTCCCTGTGAAGTGCATAAAATGACCTCCTTACAGGTGCGGAAGCTGTGTGCGGTATTGCCGCAATTCAGCTTCGCTTGCGGTTTCGATAATCGTATCAAGTTCCCTCAGCAGCTTGGTTTTGTCTTGCGGAAGAACCCCATATAACTGGAATGCGTTGGATGCGCCTAAAGCCGCAAAAGTTGTAGGAATCTCCAGGTGATCCACTAATGTGCGGATTTCTTTGTATTTCTCTATTTCGCTTTCTTCTGTCCATGTTCCGCGCTGTATTTCGGTATACAGGGCGGATTCGGGATAGATTGTCAGCATATTCGCACCGATCAATATGGGATGGAGCTGATTGCAGACACCGGCAGTCAATCTTGCGCCAATCTCACCGCGTCCCGCGCCGGAAATGCTCGTGAGGTAGAAAAAGGAGTAGCTGATTCCCGCACGGTCTAACCGCTGGCATTGCTCAATCAGATCGGAGGACATATAGCCTTTGTTCATAAAACGCAGAGCGTCGTCATCGCCTGTTTCCATCCCGATGGTCAATCCGTCATACCCGGCTTTTCGCAGTGCAAGCAGTTCCTCATCCGTTTTGGGTGTGACATCAGTAATTCGGGCAAAGCACCCGATGGTTCTGTTCTCTGGAAAATACTTTTTGATTCGTTCAGAGATTTCCATCAGATGGTGGAAACTCAGAACAAATGGGTTTGCCCCTGTCAGAAAAACGCGGGATACCTGACGGCCCAGCCAAACGCAATACAAATTTTTTGCTTCTTTCAAGTCCAGCTCTATATCTTCCATCGGAGATTTTCGGAACTTGAACGGCAGGTCATCATAAAGAGTGCAGAATTTGCAATTGTGATGTGTGCAGCCCGCTGTCACTTCCAGCAGCAAAGATGAGGCTTCATATGGGGGCCTCCAAATCGTTCCTGTATAGTGCATTACAACACCTCCTTGGGTACGCATTATACCACGGTACGGCGAAAATAAAAGTACTGAACTTTTTTGTAGTACCTTGAAGAAAGAGGATATATGAGTTATAATGAAAACCAAAGGAGGCTGTTGCCATGAAAAAGAGCAGTTTAGCGGTTCAGCGATGCAAAACAATGTCTACTCTTCAAAAAATATTAGGCGGCAAATGGAAAATAGAAATCCTGTATTATATTGCAATCGGCGATGTGCATAGGTTCGGTGAATTGCGCCGCCGTATAGGAGAGATCACGGAATCCTCTTTAACAAAGCAATTGCGCGAATTAGAAGCGGATGGTTTTATCAACAGGCATGACTACAAGGAACTGCCGCCGCGAGTAGAGTACACTCTGACCGATCTTGGTAAAAGTTTTATTTCTGTCTTGAATTACATGAAGGACTGGGGTGATGAAAATTTGCAGGGGGAGGATTCAGCAAATTATTGATAGAATTTTTGCCCTGATCAGACACAGACCGTAAAATTGATTACAGAGGGCAGAGCCTGCGTCCTATCTGGAGGATGCAGGCTCTCTGCTTTAGGTGTCTGGCTCAGTTGCTTTTTACCATCTTGAATTGTACAACATCCACCCGTATCTCTCGCTTGCACTTCTGGCAGTAAAGCGGGAATTTCACGAGGACAGTATCTTCATACACCTTTGTCCGAGTCCTGTTGCCACACACAGGGCAGCAAATCCATCGAGAAATATCATTCTGCCTGCTGTTCATTCGTATCACTCCTAACCGGCCAATGCTCTGCGTCTTGCGTCTGGC
>CAMWSZ010000575.1 GCA_947177005.1 uncultured Clostridia bacterium
TCCACGATAGCCTGATGAAAGGCGGGGCTGGCCTCCCATTCCTCACGGGACACAGTAAACATCGTATCTGACGCGTATTCGGCCAGTTCGTCACGGTCGAACAGCATTTCCGCGCTGCCGCCAGCTGCAACAGCGTATACAGAAAAATCCTGCTCCAACAATTCCGCCGCCCGGTCTTTGGAGACAGGAAGCATATCGCCGTCCAGATACCCGTAATCCCGCTCCAGGTCTTCTACCGTGAGATCGTTGTCCGGCATTGGGTATTCATCCAGTTTTGTTTCCGCTGCGGTTTCTTGTTCTGATTGTTCTGGCTCAGACGGGACTGCCTGTTCCGCTTCTGCCGTTTGCGCCTGGGGCGGCTGAAAGGGTTTTCCGGCAAAAAGGATGGCCCTTTTTTGCTCAAACTGTGCCAATACATCCGCTTGCAGCGCGGCAAACTCAGCATAGTCTTCTTGCGTAAAAACCCCCTTTTCTACCATTGCGGCCTGTGTTTCCGTATATCCCTCCCCGTAGAGCAAACCGAACATTTTCCCATTATCGGAAACATATGTCAGGGATTTGTCCTGGTTGATGTAATGACCGCGATTGTCGTAATGGTCCCGCCTGCCCATGTAGATTTTTTCATCCATTCCAACAAAAACATCCAATTCCATACCGTCCTTTGCGGTGTAATTACTGATGCTTGCGGCCCTGACGGTGAAAAAATCATCATATTGCAGCGTCCCGTTTTGCAGCTGTTCCAGCAGATCGCGGCACACATCAGCCGTTCCTACAAAAAGCACAGCCCCCGGAATCAGTGTCTGTTTCCCCGTCTTTTCATACGCCTGGATGAAGTGCTGATCGTCCGCACCTACCTTGAGTGTGTTTGTGTCCATTTTATAGACATATTTCTGCTCCGGCGCGGCGGGTGTACTGACCTGTTCCCGACCTTCCAGCTTCGCGGCCAGTGCATTCATCCGTTCCGTCAGAGTTTTTACTTTGATTGAGTCCGTATCCATATGTGCAGCAATATAGGCCAGAGGGCTGCGAACACCCTCAAAATAACCGTTTTGCATTTCGGTCACAAGGTCAGCGATTGACTGCTCTCTTGGGTCCGAAGTCCACGGATGTTTCAAAACCCCTTCCTGATGAAGCTGGTCCATAAAATCGTATAGATCGGCGGCAAACTGCTCCGGGGTATCGGACGAGACAGCGGGCGTATCCTGTTCCAGCTGTTGGGCGGTAAGGTCAATGCCCCGCTCCTGGCAAATTTCGGTATAATGCTTTTCAATATCGGAGATCAAATCGTTGGCGGTCTTAGAAATCGTTTCCAGGCTGGCTTTCAGTTCCGGCAGGGTCTTATCTTTGGACCAGGAAGCAATATAACCCAAACTGTTGGCGCTGGTGTCAATATTCCAGAAGCTGCATACGGAGAACGCAACCGCTTCCGCTTCGACTTCCATCGTGTGCTTATCCTTTTTCTTGGGCGGCTCCCTGTCCGTATTGCCAGCAGCAGAAGCAAGCCGGTCCTTCTCCCGGTTGTGGAGTTTGGCATGGGTGATCTCATGAATGGCGGTGCATACGGTCTGTACCTGGCTCATACCTTCCCGGATAGTAATAGTCTGGTCGGAAAGCCTGAAAAAGCCGTCTGTGTCCGGTTCAATGGGCTTAAAAGAGATCGGGACAGGTGAGGAACGCCGCAGGGCCTCCATAAACGCCTCGTAGTGCTGCACATTCCCGGTCAGATCAGACATCAGGGAGGGCAGCGGTTCTCCCTCTGTCTGCGACACATCGAACACCTTGACCGGGCGGAACATAGGGATTTCCACCTCTTTTTCTTCTATGACGGCATTTCCATTGCTGTCCAGAACCGGGGCTTTCGTGTCCGGGTCCAGCTTCATTTCCTCAATCTTCTTCTTGAACGGCGTGGGCGCAAGAATGGTGATGCCTTTCTCACCTTTTTTCACATGACGCCCGAACTTCGTCTTCCAGGCGTTGAATCCTGCAACACGGCTGGCTTCCGGACGCTGTATATGGATGAGAAGTGTGTTTCCATAGGAATAATTGTGAAATTTGGACATAGTGCGGAGATAGTCAGCAAATTTTTCGCTCTGAAACAAGTCCTGTATGCCGGTTTCAATGCTGGAAACAATCTCCTTCACTTTTTCCCTGTTGCTTTTCTTTGGTTCAGCCATGAAAAATCACTCCCTTCTGCAAGACTGTAACGTATTAGAAAAGTGTTTTCAGAGGAATCTGTAAAAAGATGCAGACATCTCCAAACTGCCGCCGGAAATGCCTGCAAATCAAGGGCTTTTGAGGTCTTAAAGCGTTACGCCGTACCCCTGTGGCGGCGTACCCGTTCGCGTGTTTTCCGCCGCCGTTCCTGTTCGGCGCAGCGGGCGCAGTATACAGCGCGGTTGCTCCCGGCTTGGAACGGCCTGCCGCAGAGAATACACCGCTTTCGATCAGGGCTGTCCATTATCTCTGCGTACAGCTCCACATCAGCGGGCAGAACGGCGGCGCGAAAATACCGGCACAGCAAAGAATAGGTAATCATCTGAGGGCAGGGACACGGTTCAAACCGATCATCCAGCA
>CAMWSZ010000576.1 GCA_947177005.1 uncultured Clostridia bacterium
ACTTCCAGCAGACAATCCTGTTCCTTTCCGGTCAAATTCTGTATCTGATATTTTGCACTCCCTTTCAGGAGTCCGCGCTGGGCATCAAAGCGCAAGTCTGCGTCTATACGCCGAATCGACAGTCCGCTTTCTTCTTCGGCATCCGGCCCCATTGAAACCGCCATACTGCCGCCTGTGCTGAATGCCCCATCATCCAGTGTCAGCGGCGGCTCATGGTCCATGTACGGCTGGTTCACGGCGAGGGCTGTGCCGGAAGCGAACAGCGCGATTGCCAGCAGCGGAAGGCAGATGTTCCGCAGGTTATGCAGGAGGGAGCCGAGTAAATTCCGGCCATGATTTCGGACACACAGCAGGGCGGCGATCCATAACCCGCTGAACAGGCACAGCCAGAGGATTCGGCTGTAGAGCGCCATGCGGTATATGGATGTATTTCCCAAATCTCCAGAAAATCCCAAACCTGATAAGTCGATCCAATAAAGCAGGTATGTGTCTGTGTTCCACGGTCCCAGTCCAGCCAGCATGACGGCGGTAAAGCAGATAAAACTGAGGTCCGCCCTGCGGAAGATCAGGTAAAAGGCGGAAGCCAGCAGTACGCTCATCAGCAGGGCCGGCAGCAGAAAAATGGCCGCGAATTTCCAATATTCGTTCCATTGGAAGTTCTGTCCCAGGTTTGCCCAGGTATAGGGCAGGCAGAGGAGCGCGGTAAAAAGTGCGGTACCGGCTGCCGTCAGAAGCAGGCTTATGGTTACCGCGTTCGCTGTTAAGGGAGACAGGATGCTGTTCATAATCGGCTCCATCCGATCCTTTTTCACCCGATTCATTTCAAACAGGGTAAGCGTGGCGAAGATAAACGATCCTCCTGCTGCTCCGGCCAGAAGGGGATTGGCTAAGGCACTTGCCGCTGCCGTGCCCGTCCCGGCGGGTTGGTAGAGGACATATCCGGCTGTTGGCGCGGCGGCAGAGGACAGTACCGCCAGCCAAGTGACCTTTGAGCGGAGCAGTCTCGACAATTCTACTTTTAAGAAACGCATTTTTCAGTCTCCTTCTGCATCCGATAAAGGTACGCGTCCTCCAGTGTCGGTTCAACCTTTCGGGCATTTCTGGGCAGCTTCTCCGCAACGCAGCGGCAGAGGATACCTTTTGCGGTATTGATACGGGAAGTGATTTCACAGTCTGTCTCCGGCGCTCCTTCAAAAACTCCAACATGTCCGCTGGCCGAGGCGATCATGTCCTCCGGCGTACCGGAAAAGAGGATGTTTCCGTGGTTCATCACCAGAATTTGATTACATATGGATTGTACATCCTCGATAATGTGGGTGGAGAGCAGTACCAGTTTGTCTTGTGCCGCCTGGGAGAACAGGTTCCGAAAATGTACCCGTTCTTCCGGGTCCAGGCCCACGGTAGGTTCGTCAAAAATCAGGAGGACCGGATTGCCCAGCAGAGCTTGGGCGATGCCTACGCGCTGGCGCTGTCCGCCGGACAAGGTGCGGATTTGCGTCCGGCGTTTCTCGGTCAGGTTTGTTTGCGCAATCACGCGGTCGATGGTACCTTTGCTGTCCCGGATGCCCTTGAGTGCTGCTATATAGTTCAAAAACTGGAAGACTGTTAGCTCATCATATAGTCCAAAGGACTGCGGCAGATAGCCCAGCTGCGATTTCAGCAGCCGTTCGGCCTTGTCCAGCGGGGTGTCGTTGACCTGGATGCTTCCCTTTGTCGGGAGCAGCGCGGCGGTCAGCAGCTTCATCAGGGTGGTTTTTCCCGCACCGTTCGGTCCCAGTAAACCAATCAGGGTAGGGCTTTCCATTCGGAGCGAAATGTTGTCCAGAGCCGTCTTTCCGTTAGGATAGGTCATGCTCAGGCCGGTAATGTTGATGTTCATGTGCTTGACACATCCTTTCCTATTTATGTGCAGGGACAGCATAGCAGGGAAATGTGGAGTTTGCTTGTGCTGAATGTGTGTTTTGTGTGGAGAGGAAAAGAGCGGAGGCCCATGCCTCCGCTCCATACAGTAAAATATTAATGGACAGCCGGTAACTGTATTACTGCTGTCACTCCAAATCCGGTATTGCTGATACAAATGGTTCCATTATATTTTTCCACTATCATCTTTGCCAGATACAGGCCCAGTCCACTGCCGCCGGTCTGTCGGTTTCTGGAAGCGTCCACCCGATAAAATGCTTCACAGGATAGGTATGGAGAATGGTTTCGTGATGTAATCGTCAATTTGCAGGTCAAATCCTTTCAGCTGATTCCATTCACCATCCAACGCGGTCAGCATGATGATCGAAACATCGGATTCCTGGCGGATCGCTTTGCACACGCTGTAGCCGTCCAGCTTCGGCAGCATCAGGTCCAGCAAGATCAGGTCTGCACTTTCCTGATGGAATTTCTCCAGTGCTTCCTCGCCGTCAGAAGCTATCGTTACTTGATAGCCCTCATTTTCCAGATAATTTTGAAGCAGTTCCTGTATATCAAAATCATCTTCCACAATTAAAATATGCGCCATTTGTATCACCTCTCATAAAGCATAGCACAGGAATGTGAATTTTGTGTGGAGTTTGCCATTTTATATA
>CAMWSZ010000577.1 GCA_947177005.1 uncultured Clostridia bacterium
GCAATCGTACAGCACACGAAAAGCACAAGAGGCAGCTACCCCAGGTAAGGGGCAGCTGCCTTTTCTTTTGTCGAGAGAACTCCCCATTTGTCGAGAAGTTTTTTTCAAAAAGTTTGCCTTTTTTGCCCATTTTTCCGTAGTAAGGACAGAGGGAAAAATAACACACCCGCACCATAGGAGGCGGCAATATGAGCCTTGAAGAACACAAGCGGCACACTTTTGATACCTATTGTAAGAGAATCGTTAAAAATGAAGCGGCCAGTGCCCACCGTGAGTATAAGCAGCAGAATCAAGATGAAGTAGTATTCTCCGACTTGAGCTCCAAAGAGATGCAACAACTCCAATACACAGACCGATATGCCCCGGACCGGCAGACATTTCCCCTCCTGGGGATGAAGATTGAAATTTTAGATAGTGACCTTGCGCGGGCGCTGTCCGCTTTTTCCCCGGAGCGCCGCTCCATTATCATACTGTCATACCTGCTGGATATGACAGACTTGGACATTGCCCATCTGTTTAAGCTGAACCGCACCACAGTGCGATACCGGCGAAAGAGCAGCTTAAAACAATTAAGGAAACTAATGGAGGGATTTGAAGATGAGTAAGCAGCGCCGCAGACCCAACCGAAGGCTTTTACCCTACACTACCATCCGATCCGCAGCCAGCGGCGATGTCGAAGCAATCAGCGCCGTCCTTCGGCATTACGAGGGATACATAGCCAGACTGTCCCTGCGTCCGGTACGTGATGTTTACGGCTGTACTCGCCTATGTGTAGATGAGGCCGTGCGCCACAGGCTGGAAATCAAGCTGATCACTGGTATTTTAGAATTTCACGCTTCCTGACCTATCCCGGCCCGGTTGGACAGGCCCCACCCAACCGGGCTGGGACACCAAAATGAACCTCAAATTGAGGTAAGTTCCCCCACCATTCGGCACAGGCCCACCAATAAACGGCGGGCCTGTGCGGGCTGGTGACAGCCTGCTACCGAACCTTGACAACAGAATGACCGTCCAAAAAGGATATGTACCCTTTCTGAGTATGCCGTTTGCGTGCCAAGGGGACAATACGCCGCTGAAACCCAGGGGCAGGAACGATTTTGGAGAGAGCGGCAATAATCAGGAATTGGAGGTGTATATCTGCGGAACAGAATATAGTTTTTATCACTGAAAAAAATACACCACCGCGCCGGGATATGTCTGCTACCATAACAGTCGTTGTTATCCCGGCGCGGTTGATATACATATGAAATCCTAATTTGAAGTGGAGGCGATCCCATGGCTGATGCCAAAGTGCAACAGCCGCCAAGAAAGACAGAGAAAAGAATTGGCCGCACTGTTTACATCGTGACTTCCCATTTCCAAGATCAGGGCAGCACCGCTGTGGATAAAATTCGGTGTCTGATTGACGTAAGCACCAAAGAAAAGAGGCCGTGTCGAAAAAACTGATTTTTTGACACTTTCCTTGAAATTTGGTATAATAATTATGTCGAAAGGAACCAGTTGAAACAAGCGGTGACTGCCGGAAACGGAGGTTAATATGGATAGGCAGTCTGATAAAATCACGGCGCTTTACTGTCGTGTTGACAAACCCTTTTGCATGAGCAGGGATGGTGACATTGCCCAAGCTCAAATCGACAGGATTTCTAAGTATGCCGAGGAACATGGTCTAACAAACACAGAGCTGTTTTGCGATTGGGGTTTCAGTGGCACAACGCTTGACCGACCCGAATATAACTGGATGCTGCGGATGGTAGCAATCGGAAAAGTTAAAGCGTTGGTTATATTAGACCTGTCCCGCCTGTTGCGAAGCAGCGTTGGCACAATGGAATACATGGGAGACTTTTTCCACCAACACGGGGTTGCAATTCATTCTGTGAAGGACGGCGGGGACATCACCGAAACCTTTATGCAGGTGCAAAAAAGTGTGATTGAGCTGTACCGCCAGAATGTGAAAAGGAGGCACGGGTAATGCCAGCCGCCAGGAACACATTACAACTCGCTCCCGATAAATGGGACGCTTTCTACTGCCGCCTGTCCCGCGACGATGACAACGAAGGGGACAGCAACAGCATCCAGCACCAAAAGCAGATTTTGGAGCGATATGCCCGTGACCACGGCATAGAGCAGTATCGTTACTATGTGGATGACGGCTACAGCGGGACCAATTTTGAACGCCCCGGCTTCAAAGAAATGCTGGCCGATATTGAGGCCGGACACATCCAGACCGTCATTGTCAAAGATATGTCCCGCTTTGGCCGGAACTATCTGGAGGTTGGAATGTATACAGAAATTCGATTTCCAGAGCTTGATGTTCGCTTTATTGCCATCAATGATGGCATAGACAGTATGCAGGGCGAAAACGATTTTGCACCACTGAGGAATCTGTTTAATGAATGGTATGCAAGGGACACCAGTAAGAAGATCAGGGCTGTAGTCCGCACAAAGGGATTATCCGGGGAGCGAACTTCGACCAAAGCTCCTTATGGGTATTTGTTGGACGAGAATAGACAGCTGATTGTGGATGAAGAAACAGCGCCGGTCGTTCGTATGATTTTTCAGCTGTGTTCGGAGG
>CAMWSZ010000578.1 GCA_947177005.1 uncultured Clostridia bacterium
GCTCGCTAAGCTCTATCCTTCTTTACTTTGATTCCTAGCCGGATATACCACTACGGCGGTATTCAGCCGCTGTAGGGCTGCGGCACTATCTTTACGCTGTCCCTCGATTTGTTTCCGCTGCTGCTTTAAGGCAGCAATTTCATTTGTGATCGTTTGGAATTTTTCCAGGCAGTCCTGGCTGTAGATTTCCTCTGCCGCCTGCTCCAGCAGTGTATTGAATTGTTTCTCAAGCTCAGTAATCTTCCGGTCAATATCTGCCAGACTAATGGTCTGTCCTGGGATCGGCGCAAGCTCTAATTCTATGGCTCCGGCCACCTGTGAGATCAGTTTGTTCCGGCTGCTCATTACTCTGTTGATTGCTGTCAGGATGGCTCTCTGAAGCGGTTCCTCGTCCAGCGTAGGCGAGTCGCGGCAGTATTTCGTCCCGTAGTCCAGACGGCTCACACAGCGCCACACAGGGCGTTTCCTGCCCTTTTTCGCCCAGACACACCGGCGGTACAGCGTACCGCATTCTCCGCAGACAAGACGTTCGGAAAGCGCATATTTGCTGGCGTAGGAGGTCCGGCCTGTGGGGGCGTTTTTTTTGGACGGACTTCGTCCGGCATTGCGCCGCGCCATCTCTGCCTGTACCGCATCGAAGGTTTGGCGGTCAATAATACCCTTGTGGTGGTTCTGCAGCAGGTACATGGGAAGCTGTCCGGTATTGCGGATAACCTTTTTGCTGATGCAGTCGCTGATGTAAGTCTTTTGCAGCAGGATATCACCGCAATATTTTTCGCTGGTGAGTATGCCCTTGATAACATCCAGGGACCATTCTGCTTTCTCATTTATGCTTGGAATTCCTTCGGCTTCCAATGAACTCTTTATCATCCGGAAGCTGGCTCCGGCAAGGTACTGGTCGTAGATTTGCCGCACGACTGCGGCCTGTTCGGGAATGATTTCGGGCTGACCGTCCTTCCCCTTTCGGTATGCGTACAGTTTTTTATACTGAATAATTGCTTTGCCGTCCCGCATAGCCTGACGCTTCCCCCACCGAACGTTGGCACTGATGGACTCGCTCTCCGCCTGAGCGAAGGCCCCCAATATGGTAATCAGCATTTCGCTGTCCGCTTCCAGGGTATTGATATTTTCTTTCTCAAAGATTACTGCGATGCCGAGTGTCCGCAGGGCACGGATATAGTTGAGGCAGTCCACCGTATTTCTGGCGAAGCGTGAGATGGATTTGGTCAGCACAATGTCGATTTTCCTCTGTTTGCACAGCCGGATCATCCGCAGGAACTCTGGACGCTTTCTTGCGGAAGTGCCTGTTATCCCTTCGTCTGCAAAAATTCCACACATGGTCCACTGGGGATTGGTCATGATTTTGTCGGTATAGTAGGTCTTCTGCGCTTCGTAGCTGGTGAGCTGTTCCTCATCATCGGTAGAAACCCGGCAGTAAGCGGCGACACGCAGCTGACGTTGGACAGCTCGTTCTTTGGACAGTTCCGGTTTTGCTGGGATAGTGATTACTCTAGGTGTAATATCTGTCATTTTAAATCCCTCCTCACTATCTGTTTCTTTCTATAATTTGTCCGTTTTTGAGTCGAATAAGTAATTTCTGATCTTTGATCTGGACTGCGGAGACGGCGGACTGTAACAATTCTGCATCCAATTCCTTCATCGGCTGCTGTCTTTGAAACAATCTCCGAAGCCGCTCTGTTTCATAGTCCTGATTTCCGATGGCATCATATTGTGCCGCAGCCATTTCCATAGCAAGCTGCCTGGCATTATCCTCATTGACAGGCTGCTGTTCCAGCTCATGTTCCCAGGCTGGTTGAAGGTCAATGTCTCGGTTTATAGCAGACAGTGTTCTCTGCTGTATACCAATCTGATACGGATCAACAATCAGGCTGTTCAGTATATTGCATACCTGCTGTTCTATGTCCTTTATACTGCCTCCGCTGCTCAACCGTCGCAGGATCTTCTGCGCCGCAGTTTTTTGCGGCGGACTGGCCTTGCTGGATCGTTTCCTTGCGGCCTGATCGTACTGCTTTGCAGTGATGATAGAAGGCCAATCTGATTGCCCTACATATTTTCTGTTCTCCAGAATACGGGCTATCATATTTTTGTTCCAGATCTTCCCCTGATCATAAGTAACATTCTGTTCCCGAAGAACTTTCACCAGTTCTGTGTAGGATGCACCCAAGATGTACTCCTGATAAATCTGCTGTACTACTGCGGATTCTACAGGATGTATCACCACCTTCCCCAGTTCCATTTTGTAGCCGAATGGCAGTTTGCGATTTCCTGCCAAGTCTATCTCACCGTCCTCTCTATCCTCTCTGCAAGCTCCAGTCCGTTTTTCAGCCGGAACCGCAGGCGTTCGTTGCTCTCCACGATGACCTTATCAATGAGTTCTCCGAACAGCTCTGCGTCAAACTCATCCAGGAAATCCGGACCTGCTTCAATGACCGCCATCAGTTCTTGCGTCTGGATAATGGTTTCATCACCTTCCGCATTCAGCAGTCGTTCCTTTTCTTGTTTTGCAGTGCGGAGCCGTTCGGCCAGCTCATTGCTGCGGGATATAAA
>CAMWSZ010000579.1 GCA_947177005.1 uncultured Clostridia bacterium
CAAAAGACACGGCTGGCTGCCGTGCCTTTCACCGTAATTTATATTGTAGGAGGACCATAACATGGCTTTGATGAGCGAACTTGGCTTCGGAATGATGCGGCTCCCGGTGAAGAACGGTGACCCCACGGATTTTGACTACGACGAGCTGAACCAGATGGTGGATACCTTCCTGGAGGCGGGCTTCACCTACTTCGACACCAGCTATGTGTACCACAACGGCAAGAGCGAGGAGGCCACCCGGAAGGCCCTGGTGGAGCGCCATCCTCGTGACCGCTTCACCGTGGCGACCAAATTTCCCTCCTTCATCCTGAAGGCAGAGAAGGAAATCGAGCCGATCTTCGCCAGCCAGCTGGAGCGGCTTGGGGTGGACTATATCGATTATTACCTCCTCCACAACCTCCAGACAGTCAACTACGACGGGATTGACGGGACCGGCGGCCCTGTAAAAACCTGTCGCCTGTTCGAACACGCCGCCCGGTGGAAGGCCGAGGGAAAAATCCGTCACCTGGGTTTCTCCCACCACTCCTCTGCCGCGCTGCTGGACCGCATTCTGATCGAACACCCGGAGGTGGAATTTGTCCAGATCGCCCTGAACTACATCGACTGGAAAAGCGAATTCGTCCAGGCCAAGGCGTGCTATGAAGTCATTCGCAAACACGGCAAGCAGGTTGTCATCATGGAGCCGGTCAAAGGCGGCGGTCTGGCCAAGGTCCCGAAGAGCGTAGAAAAGGCCCTGAAAGCGATGGACCCCAATGCCTCCGCCCCATCCTGGGCAGTCCGGTTCGCCGGAAGCCTGGAAGGTGCCATCTGTACCCTGTCCGGCATGTCTACCTTGGAACAGGTCCGGGACAACATCCAAACAGTCAAAGCCCTCTCTCCCCTCACCGAGGACGAAAAATTGAAACTCCATGAGATTGTAAAGCTCTACAAGGACGCGGGACCTGTCGGTGCGGACCTCAGCCGTTACGCGGGCCTGACGCTGCACGGCGTCCCTGTCACCGCCATTCTGGAGGCATACAACATCTGCCAGCTCCAGCCGGACCCTGGTTTCTCGGACGACAACAACTATCTGAAGAATATCATGGCGGAACAGGCGCACCTGGACTGCTTCGGCGAACTGCCGGAGGAAAAAGTGGTCCTCGCGGACGGCAAGGATGTTACAGAGGAAGTGCTGAAGGCGGAGCGCTGGCTGATTCAGCACAGCTTTTAAAAGCCGCGCCATTGAACAAAACTCCTAAAATACGAACAGCTCTTTGGTCTGCGTTTGCAGTCTCATGGAGCTGTCCGTATTTATCAGGCAAAAAATGTAGGCGCATTTGCGCTGGAAAGGAGAAGCTTATGAACATTCGCAAGCCCATAGACTATAGCGTCATGTACGCCGCACTGGATACTCTGATGATAATGTCCTTGCCGCAGATGGAGCTATACTATGAAATCGGCAAGCTCGTCAGCACCAGACTGGAGAAAGGCGCTGCTGTTGCCGCTGCCGAATACCTTGGCAAGGCATATCCTGATATCAAGGGCTTCTCCCCCAGAAACCTCCGTCGGATGCGGGATTTTTACAGAGCTTATGAGGATGCTCCAGAGGTGTTGGCCGAGGCCATGACCATTGGCTGGACGCAAAATACGGCCATTCTGGAGGGCTGTGAAAGCCTGGAAGAACGGACGTGGTACATCCGGGCGGCGCGGCAGTTCAGATGGACGAAGTCGGAACTGCTGGAAAAGCTCCGTGCCGAAGCACACCTGAAAATTTCTCTCGACCCGGTGACGGAAATATGCTATACTCAGGAAAACACTGCCGTAAAGGAGCGTTCCGGCGATGCCGCAGCCTAGGATTCACAACGCCATAGAACTGGAAGCATTGGTCCAGCAGATGGGGTTTCTCCCCTTCTTCACCTGTGCCGTTCCCAACTTCTCCATAGAGGAATTCACGCCCAGCCGCTACTGGTTCGTGGATGGTGTGGACGGTCCCTGGGAATGGCGGATGGAGCTGGCCCGCCGGGGCGTGGTGGCTTATGGCAAACTCTTTGCCAAGAAGGCCGGACTAGTGAGCCGGGAGTGGTATCCGGACTTGGCCAACTACCGGCGCAATGGGTACGACTTCGATGCCCGCTACGAGGATGGTCTGGCCAGCTATCGGGAGAAACGTGTGATGGATGTTCTCCTGCAGGAAGGACCTACCCTCTCAAAAGATTTGAAGCGCCTGGCCGGGTTTGGCGGCGACGGCCTGAAGGGTTTCGATACGGTAATCACCAATCTGCAAATGCAGACTTACATCACGGTCCACAGCTTCGAGTACGCTCATGATAAATATGGCCGGCCTTACGGCTGGGGCGTCGCCCGCTATGCGGTGACCGCAGATGTGCTGGGAGCAGAGATTACTCAGGGCGCGTATAGCCGCGATCCGGAGGAATCCAAGTCAAGGATCATTCAACATCTGGGGCTGTTATGCCCGGAGGCGTTTGACGATGATTTAGAGAAACTGATTCGATAATGCGGCCGGATGCGCTTTGCAAAGGAGCCAAGTCTATATGAGCCAATCCATGGCAACCAACCTGAC
>CAMWSZ010000580.1 GCA_947177005.1 uncultured Clostridia bacterium
GTACTATGGCGTGTCATACCTTTATGGCAGTCGGCGCAGCGGACAAAACCGGAGAATAAATAGACCTCTTTTTTCCCCGGTGCTGTTCTGGTATCCCGTTTATGCAGCTCTTGAGCGGCCTGAAACATTTCTGTTGTAATAATTGGCGGTATCGCATTTTCCACCAGACACCACTCGCTTTCAGGAACAGAAGTCCGCTTATGAACTTTGTAGCTGATAACTCTCTGCCTGCCCTGCCGCATGATACCAATATAAACACAGTCTTGCAGCATACGGGAAATTGTTATGGGATTCCAAAGTCCATCATTTTGTTTCGTATGAGGATTTTCGTAACGGAATCCTTTTTCACGCTTATATTTGGTGGGATTTGATATACCAATCTCATTCAGCCGCTTTGCAATCCCCATTTTGCTCATACCGTCTTTCACAAACCACTTGTAGATATCCTGTACGACCTGTGCAGCTTCTTCATCTATGATGAGAGCATTTTTGTCGTTAGGGTCTTTGGCATAGCCATAGGGTGCAAACGCGCCGATAAATTCTCCATTTTCTCGTTTATGCTGAAAAGTCCGGCGCACATCTGCGGAAGTTTTATAGGCATACTGTTCGTTCATAAACCCTGTGATGCTAACTTCAAGGCTATGTACGACTTCCGGATCAAGAAAAGTATCAATACGAGGCTGATAGAGAGAAATAAAGCGTGTATTGTACAGCGGGATAAATTCCTCCAGAAACCGGCCCTGATTGGCACTGTTGCGGAACGCTCTGGATAAATTCTTGACAATAATGCAGTTGATACGCCCATTCTTCATATCCTGAATCATACGTTGAAAATCACGCCGCTCAATATCAGTAGTACCGCTCGTTCCGTCATCAATGTAGGTATCTACTACTTCATACATACCATCATCAAAGAAAGCCGGAAGTTCATCATTGAGTATCTTATCCTGATTGACAACCGATTCAGAAACCACATTGCCGTCATCGCGTGAAAGCCGGATATATTTGCCGATCCGCCAGACTTTTTTATGTGCCTGTTGTCGGACCTCGCTCGATTTTCTAATTCTTCCCATTATGGGGGAGCCTCCTTTTCTCTCCCACTTTATAACAACTGCATTATAGAGCGTCCTATGGGAGAAATCAACTTTGCCAGCTTTTCAATCCGAGAAAATATGCTTTCAATTTTTCTTCTAAGGGCTTTTCGGTGTTATTGAACGAAATTCGCACTGGCGTTTTTCCCACCCGGAAATAGTACGGATTTTCTACCTGGGACAGATAGTTTTCCAGCTTTTGACTGATCGTTGCCCCTTTAATCTCAATTTGCATGATATCCTTCAAGTTGCCGGATGCTGTTTCGTTGATGCTGCTTTCAGACATTTTTTCTAATGTGTTCAACTTAATCATACAAAACACCTCCTCGTAAATATATGAAACAAAATCTATGCAAATCACTTAGTTAAGCAACAGAAGCTGAGTCTATTGCCGTTAAGCCGCTTGGACTTTTTGGAGAAGCACTATCCTTTGTTCGGTCCGCTCAATCTCCAGCAGGGGGGCGATTAGAACTTCCTCCGCAGACGGCGCAGAGGTTTCTAAATGATCGGTTAAGGGAACCCAGCTGTTCTGATAGCTGCGACCGGCATTCTCAATGTCCCTATAGTCATCATCAGAAAAGTCTTTCCAGAGGGGGAACTCCTCCTCGCTAGCGAAGTCCTCGCAGGTCAGCCGGATATGTACACCGGTAGCGCTGGAGTAGACGATGGCCTCCGGGTCCTTTTTGTTCAGAGCATAATCGCTTGGGCCAAACATTTTGTGGTCCTCCTTCAAATTTTCGTTGTGGGGTGGGCATTGAAAATTTGGAGGACTACGGGCGTTGTACCATTTTTCGCCGGAAAAGAAAAAGTTTATTATTTCTTCACAATTTCCCGATGAAAAGTGCCTGTAGCTGCAAAAACAACCGCTTTTATTCGATTGTTTTTCGCAATACTCCCTAAAATCTGATAGGGAATATTGGGGAAAACCGTCGAATATAAAAAGATGTGCGAACAGCCACAAGACTGTTCGCACATCTTGTATAATTTTGGTATATTTAATTCTCAGAACTATAAATGAGCAACTTCACAAAGCTGCGCAAAAAGGTCTGTAATTTTACGCTGTTTAAGGACATATAAAATCAGTTCTGTCCGTATATAAAAAAGAGATTTGTGCAGTCATACAGTTTTGCTCATTTATAGCTCAGAATCCAATAACTATAAAAAGAGTGCTAAGGAAATCCTTGATTCCCTTAGCACCCCGCAGGCTCGATACACAAGACACACTATATAAACCCAAGAATTTTCTTATTTTTTAGAGAGATTGTGGAGCATCTGCGCCGTTTCTGCACGACTGGCTGTTCTGGTTGGGTCAAGCGTCTCATTCTCCTTTCCGTTCAGGACACCGTTTTTTGCCGCCCAGCGTAGGGCTTCCAGCACCCAACTGCTGCCCGATCTACGTCTCTGAAATCTAAGAAGCTGTATTCATAAGCGTTTAAGCAATGTATGGATATGAGAAAAAATA
>CAMWSZ010000581.1 GCA_947177005.1 uncultured Clostridia bacterium
GTTGTCGGGGCGGTGTTTTTGCATGAACAACTGAATACGGACAACGGCAAGCGGCAGGGGAAACCCTACAAATATGGAAAGAGAGGTATAATGACCCAAAATAACAGCATTACCCTGACACGGCGAATTGGAAACACGGTTTTCAAGGTAAATATTTTCACGAAAGAGGGCGGAGCGGATACGATGGAGGATAAAATTTTGCGGCTGATCCAAAATGAGGGGTTGGCATCACCGACAGATTGTGGTATGATGGATATGCCACAAATGAACCGTCAGTCTGAAAGGAGCGCCTGATATGGCCACCAGACAGACGGAAACAAAGATCACAGCATTATACGAGCGCCTTAGTCGAGACGATGAACTGACAGGGGACAGCAACTCGGTCATTAATCAAAAAATCCAGCTCGAAGAATATGCTGCCCATCATGGCTTCACGAACTGCATTCATTATACGGATGACGGTTATTCCGGGGGCAATTTTGATCGTCCGGGTTGGAAGCGGATGATGGCAGATATGGAAGCTGGAAAGATCGGCTGTGTTCTTGCCAAAGACATGAGCAGAATCGGAAGAGACTATCTGCAAGTCGGATATTTTACCGAGATTGTATTCCGGCAGAATCATGTGCGGTTTATCGCCATTGGAAATGGCATTGACAGTGAGAATCCAGGCAGCAGCGAATTCGCCCCTTTCATAAACATTATGAGCGAGTGGTATCTGCGTGACCTGAGTCGGAAACAACGAGCTGCGATTAAAGTAAAGGGCGAATCCGGCAAGCCGACAACCAACTGTGCGATTTACGGCTATGTGAAGGACCCCAACGACAAGTATCATTGGCTGGTTGACGAGGAAGCGGCGGCAGTTGTGCGGCGGATCTTTGCGCTCACTATCGAGGGTCACGGGCCGTATGACATTGCACGGATACTTTTCAATGATAAGGTGGAAGCCCCGGCGGTCTATCAGGCCAGGCAGGGACGCGGAAACTGGAAGAGCCGGGACAACTTTCCCAACCCGTATAACTGGAGCGGCTTTGTGGTCGGGCAGATTCTCTCCAAACCGGAGTATATGGGGCATACGGTGAATTTCCGTTCCCACAAAGAATCCTATAAAGATAAACAGCCTGTTTACCATACCCCGGAGGACTGGTTGATTTTTGAAGACACCCACGAAGCGATTGTAGACAAAAGCACTTGGGAACTGGCCCAAAAGTTAAGGAAGACACCGCGAAGAATTGACCACTTTGGCACGGCCAATCCGCTAACCGGATTGCTCTACTGTGCCGACTGTGGGGAGAAGATGTATAATCACCGCTCCAGAGGGAACGAGGGAACTGGCAAGCCTTATCCCTCTGACTTCTTTGACTGCTCCACATATACACTTTCCAGACAGAAACGGTTTGCGGCGTGCAGCGGCCACTACATCACAACCAAAGCAGTTCGGGCGTTGATTTTAGAGACAATCCGTGCCGCCAGTAAACAGGCTGTTGAGAATCAGGATGAATTTATCCGCAAGGTTCGTGAAGCTTCCGATATCCGGCAGGCGGCAGCGGCCAAAGATATACGGCGGCAGCTCAACAAAAACCGTAAACGCCATGGAGAATTGGACGGTATTATTAAAAAGCTGTATGAATCCTACGCCGTAGGGCGTATCTCCGAGGAACGGTTTGGGACACTTTTAGCTGACTATGAGCAGGAACAGCAGTCCCTCAAACAAACCATCGCAAAGGCCGAAGCGGGCCTGAGTGCGTTTGAGCAGGATTCCGTGAGAGTGGAGCAATTTTTGACGTTGGCAAAAAAGTACACCGACTTCACGGAGTTGACCACACCGATGATCAACGAGTTTATTGACAAAATCGTTGTCCACGCTCCTGATCGCTCCGATGGGGACAGAGTACAGGAAGTGGACATTTACCTGAAATTCATCGGTAAATTTGATCTTCCTGTCCCTGAACTGACAGAAGAAGAATTGCGGGAACAGGAACGGCTTCGGAAGGAACGTATTCGGAGCCGGGAGCGATACCGCAGGTTGAAAGCGGGAGAGAATTTGAGTCCACCGTTTGAGCGAGTCTGTCAAAACTGTGGAAAGGCTTTCTCTGCCCTGCGGCCAAATGCCAAGTACTGCTGTCCGGCTTGCAGGCAAAAGGATTACCGCCGTATAGCGAAAGAGACGAAATCAAAAGGAGAAAACTGACCGGCCTATGTGGAATTGCGATTGGGAATACCAGCATCAGGATATTCTAAAAAACAACTATGACAGGCAAAATCGCGGTGAGTATAAGCCGGTAACTCCTATCCGAAAAATCATCTGTGAGGGCTGCGGCAGAGAGTTTTATACTCGAATTTGGTCTAAAAAGTATTGCTATTATAAAAAGTGCGGCAATATTGGCTATCAGAAGCAACTGAAACAGCGGCGTTTAGCCGAGCCGCCCCGCACCCAAGTCTGCAAAGTATGCGGGAATGTGTTCACACCCAAGCGGTCGGATGCGATCTATTGCAGTAATGCCTGCCGCCAGCGGGCATACCGGCAGAAGGTTACAGATAAATCAAGTGAGC
>CAMWSZ010000582.1 GCA_947177005.1 uncultured Clostridia bacterium
GTTCATGAACAGCATGAACACGCCCACCAGAATGACCATTGGCAGGATGTAGGCCACCATGAACTCCAGGACCGGCGACATCTCCGGCACATAGGGATTCGTATACTTTTCCACCCCGTATTGGTCCAGAAGCTCCAGCAGATTCGGGTCATAGATGCCCATTTGATTGGTGAAGAGGGTGAAGTCCTTGTCGTACTCCCTGCCGTCCTCATCTGTGTAGATATAGCCTTCGACGGTGGTGATCTCCAGAAGGCCGTCCTTGAACAGTACCGACTCCACCTTCCCGTCCCGGACCAGGTCCTTGAATTCGCTGTACATCACCTCATGGGTGGTGGCGGCGTTGGCGCTCTGGCGGCTGACCGCTGACAGGTAATTGATGATCACTGTCAGGCCAATGGCCCACGCGATTAAAATGAGCAGGCCATTGACGTTTTTCCGGTTTTTATTGTTGTTGCTATTTTTATTTTGATTGTCGTCCATCATATTCTCCTTCGATTTCTGTGGGCGGACATGCCGTCCGATAATCCCCTATTACGCATGGTAACACAAAATCCGTCCCGCCACAAGTCAAGGTTTATGATTTTCTGTGAAATTTCTGTGAATACCCCTTCCTTCCTGCCCCCCTTTTGTGGTATACTAATTTTATCCTGTTGTCTGCGGACCGCCGGTTTTGCTTCTGCGGCGGCCTGCGGAAAAATCTGTGGGACCGGTCCCCGGACCGGCTTTGGAGGACAGACGTGAGTGTATTGGATCGCTTGAAAGCCCTGCGGGACAGTTATATGACCCGTCAGGTGGACCGGATCGAAATGCCGGAATTCCGGAACGGACCCTGCGTCCGCCGGCATCTGCTGTTTGCCGGATACGTGCAGGGCGTGGGCTTCCGGTTTGAAGTGATGTGCCTGGCGGAAAAGCTGGGCCTGACCGGCTGGGTCAGAAATCTTGCCGACGGACGTGTGGAAGCAGAGGCGCAGGGCGGTGAGGACCGCATCGCGTTTCTGATTCAATATATGCGCTCGCTGAAAAGACTTTCTGTGGAATCGGTGGAGATAAAAGAAATGCCGACGCTGCCGGATGAAAAAGATTTTATTGTCAGAACATAGCGCATAAAGGAGCTGGATATGAAGGATTTTGAAACGGACAGCGGCTTCATTGAGGGCCGCAACGCCGTACAGGAGGCTTTGCGGGCCGGCGCCGCAGTGGATAAGCTGTATGTGGCGAGGGGCGGGACCGACTATACCTTGGCCCGGATCGTCAGTCAGGCGAAAAAACAGGGCGTCGTGGTGGTGGAGACCGACCGCCGCAAGCTGGATGCCATGAGCATAACCCACAGTCATCAGGGGGTCATTGCCGCCGCCGCCGTCAAAGCCTATGTCCCGGTAGGGGAAATTTTGGAAAATGCCCGGCAGAAAGGTGAAAAACCGCTGCTGGTGGTCTGCGACGGAATCAGCGATCCCCATAACCTGGGGGCCATTATCCGGACTGCGGAGTGCGTGGGGGCCCACGGCGTGGTGATCCCCAAACGCCGCAGCGCGGGCCTGACCGCCGTGGTGGAAAAAACCAGCGCGGGCGCGGTCAGTTACCTGCCGGTGGCGCGGGTGCCGAATACCGCCGCGCTGCTGAAGGAGCTGAAGGAACAGGGAATCTGGGTGTTCGGCACGGCCGCGGAGGGCGGTACGCCGCTCTATCAGGCGGACCTGAGGGGTCCCGCGGCTGTCGTCATCGGCAGCGAGGGGGACGGAATGAGCCGTCTGGTCAGGGAAAACTGCGATTTTCTGGTCAGTATCCCCATGAAAGGACATATCTCCTCTTTGAATGCGTCCGCCGCCGCCGCAGTGCTGCTGTACGAGGCCCTCCGGCAAAGATGTCAGGATGTGTGACTGCCCATACTGACGTGCGGCTTATCGTACATTTGAAAGGATGATTATGACTGAGAAACCTGATAACAATCAAATACAGCATGATCCGATGATGGATACCCAGCAGCTGCTGGGTATGGAGCCTCAGGCGGAGGGCAGCTTTGAGCTGGAGGATATTTTAGCCGAGTTCGGCGGAACCGGTGTCAGCACGCCGGAGGAGCCGCAGACAGCATCCGTGCCGGAGGAACCGCCGGAGGAGCCCGCCGCGGACGCCGTGCCGCCCCCGCCGCCCCCGGAACCGGAACCGAAAAAAAAGCGCCGGAAATGGTGGTTCAGAAGATCAAAGCAGGAGGAGCCGCCGTCAGGCGAGGCTATGCCGCCGGGTACGCCGGAGGATGTACCGGAGGAACAGGACGTGCCGCCGGAGCCAGAAACTGAGATCCGAAATGAGGTCCAATTGGACGAGGCGTTTTTTGCGGATATCGTGGAAAACGGCGCGGACGTGCCGGAGATACCGGCAGAACCGGAGGAAGCGCCGGTGTCCGGGGAGCTGCCCGAAGAAATGCCGGCAGAAATCGAGGAACCGGCGGAGGAGGCCGTCCCGGAGGTCCCGGCTGAACCGGAGGAACCGGACACGCCGCCGGAACCGGAGCCAGCGTCAGAACCGAAACCGTAACCGGCGTCAGCGCCG
>CAMWSZ010000583.1 GCA_947177005.1 uncultured Clostridia bacterium
AACGCTTCAAAAAATGGTGCTGTGAAGACCTGCCCATTTTGCCGGAGCAGTGGAAATATATCATCCCGAACGACAAGAGAAAACAGTTTTCTGTTATTCGTGATCTGACAGCCCGGCCTGATATAACTATGCTGATCTGTGCAACAGATGCAGGGCGCGAGCTGTGACAAGAAGTCATGCAGAGAATTGCCGGGAAACGGCTACCCTATCCGTTTGGGGTAATCCTACCATAGCCTGCGCTGCTGGTAACGGCAGAGTGGGAAGCCTATGGGACAACGTGGGAAATCTGACAGCCTGAGTTGGACGTACTGCCAGGATAAGGACGTCATGGAGAACGTAAAAGTAACCATTGCAGGGTCGTTACTGCAAATAAGCGAAATAAGGCTGACACATATGTGGAAACGCTTAAACCAAAAGGTATGGAGGTGGCGCGGGGAATTTTCGCGGTCCCCAAGCAAACGGACAGAACTCCTCCCGGCTCACGGATGGCTCCTAAAACGTCCATATTATTTGCTGCATGGAACTTGGTAAGCCCTATGTATTCCTTACTTCATCAGGAATAAGGTATCGACTCCGTAAGGGGAAGAAACGGTGCAGAGGGTATAGGAAAGGGATAAAAAGCGAAGGCCACCCTGTAATGGGGTTGGACAGGGGTTCAAAATTTGCCCTGACCTGAAAGGGTGCTGACTTGTCCCACGGTATCTCATGGTAAGAAAAGGAGGCAAACCTATGAATGGCAATACATCAACGACGGCGAAGGCTGAGAGGTTGCCAGACGCGGAACGACTGACAGCGCAGTGGAAAGCTGTTGACTGGATGTTGGTTGAAACCGAGGTTAATAGGCTGCAAGCCAGGATTGCCAAGGCAACCCAGAAAAAGAAGTGGAACACAGTAAAACAGCTGCAATATCTTTTGACCCATTCGTACTACGCAAAACTTCTTGCAGTCAGGAAAGTGACTACAAATAAAGGGAAGAAAACGGCTGGAGTTGATAAAGTGCTGTGGAAAACCCCAGCACAAAAGATGAACGCCGCACTTACTCTCACAGACAAAGGCTATAAGGCAAGCCCGCTTCGCCGGGTTTATATTGACAAGAAAGGCAAACAATCAAAACGCCCATTGGGTATTCCTACCATGTATGACCGAGCTATGCAGGCGTTATATGCGCTGGCCCTTGACCCGGTATCAGAAGCAACAGCAGACAACCGCTCCTTTGGCTTCCGCAAGGGCCGGTGTGCGCAGGATGCCTGTGAATATATATTCTCAGACCTGGCACGGAAAGTATCCCCGGCCTGGGTGCTGGAGGGTGACATCAAAGGCTGCTTTGACCACATCAGCCACGATTGGCTGATTGCAAATATCCCAATGGACAAATCCATTCTGAAGCAATTTCTCAAAGCAGGGTTTGTGTTCAAAGGCGAACTATTTCCTACAGAGGACGGAACTCCGCAGGGCGGCGTCATTTCCCCAATTCTTGCAAATATGGCGCTGGATGGAATGGAGGAAATTTTGTCAGACCGTTTTAACATCAATTCACGGGGCAGGTACGACAGAAACTGGAAACGCAGATACAAGGTAAATCTGGTGCGCTATGCAGATGACTTTATTGTCACAGCGGCGACAAAGGAAGTTGCGGAACAGGCCAAAACAGTCCTTTGTGACTTCCTGAAAACCAGAGGTCTGGAACTGTCGGAAGAAAAGACGGTCATTACGCACATCGAAGATGGATTTGATATGCTGGGCTGGACATTTCGCAAATTCAAAGGGAAGCTCATCGTCAAGCCGTCCAAAAAATCGGTGAAAGCCATTATAGCTTCGCTTTCCGAAACGATTCTACGGCGTGGAAAGGCTTGGAAACAGGAAATCCTGATTGAAAAGCTGAACCAGAAAATACGTGGCTGGGCAAATTATCACCAGTCTGTATGTGCCAGCAAAACTTTCTCGCACATCGACAATATGCTATATGAGTTCTTGTGGTCGTGGGCGAAACGCAGACACCCCAAAAAACGAAAGTGCTGGACCCTCACAAGATACTGGCGGCGAAAGGGAAACCGCAGTTGGGTGTTCTCTACGGAGGATGGTAAAACCCTGCTGCGCACAGACCATATTCCCATAGTACGCCACACCAGAGTACGAATGGAAGCAAACCCCTACTTAGAACCCGAATACTTCACTCAAAGACACTTTGAACACGGAATGGAGCGGTTGTCCGGACGATTCAAACAGGTCTGGAAAAACCAAAGGGGTTGCTGTTATCACTGTGGCCTGCCTATAGACCTCAACGACGAAAAGAAAATTTTCTTCAAGTTGCCGAGGGACAAGGGCGGCAAGGACGAGGTTCCCAATATGGCCTACGTCCATAAACACTGCCAGTCTATTTTCTTGGAACGCCGCTCGAAAGAGTGATGAGATGCTTGAGCCGGATGAGTGGAAACGCTCACGTCCGGTTCTTAGAGGGGAAAGAGGGCGCAAGCCCTCCAACCTACTCGGCGGGGAATTGATTTTTCGCTTTGTGTATGAAATGACCGGCTGCAAAAAGCCTTTTT
>CAMWSZ010000584.1 GCA_947177005.1 uncultured Clostridia bacterium
TTTTATCAAAGTCCAATATTTTATGGACCAGGATCACAGATTTTGGCACAGGATGATGGCTGCACAATTTTTAAGATGGAAAACGAAACCGGGGAGGGGATTATGACCCGCTATCCTGTTTTGCCAGGTATGGAATTACTCTATAATGATATGCACATAACGGTTGTCCGCGCAAGCCAGAACAAGGAGCCATGTGAAGATATTATGGAGATCAACCATTGCCGGGAGGGACGCTTTGAGTGCGAATTTGCGGATGGCGGCGCTGTTTATCTTGGAGCTGGCGATTTATCGGCCAATATGCTGACACATCCGCCCCGTGATTCGTGGTTCCCGCTGTCCCATTATCATGGCATCTCCATCATCGTTGATCTTCGGGCCGCTCAAGATACGCTGTGCCAAATCGGTCAGATTTTCGGCAGCGAACCGATTGATCTCTATGCCCTGCGGGACCGCCTGTGCGGAGAGGACACTTGCTTTATTATCCGGTCCACAGATGCGATTCAGCATATTTTTTCCGAGCTTTACGCTGCGCCATCCGCTATCCGCAGTGACTACTGCAAACTAAAAGTATTGGAGTTGCTATTGTTTCTGGACTCTGCCAATCTGTCAGTCCTACAGGAAAAACGATCCTTCATTACTCGGACACAAGCTGATACGGTTCGGGCAATTCGCACCTATTTGGTGGGACATTTAGACCGGCATATCACATTGCCAGAATTATCCCAGCGTTTTGACGTACCGCTTACCACGCTGAAAAAGAATTTCAAAACAGTTTACGGCGATGCGATCGGCACATATATACATACCTATCGGATGCAGACGGCTATGCGCCTCCTTCATGAAACCAACCAGAGCATTGCGGAAATAGCAGGGCAGGTCGGTTATCAAAACGCCAGCAAATTTTCTGAGGTATTCCGTCAGTTTGCGGGACTCACACCTTCAGAGTACCGGAAAATTCCCCGTCCGATTGGAGCAGAATCCGTCCTGTTGGAGTAGAAACGCAGTTTATATTGTGGTATCCTATTTGCAGAAAATGAGAGGGCAATCAAGCCTCTTATTTTTATAAAATTGGTTAGTTCTATCTAACCTAAAATACAGGAGGTATTCTATATTATGAGAACGAAAAAGTTGACGGCCTTGCTGATGATATGCTGCATAGCTCTCTCCCTTGCGGCCTGCGGTAATCAGACGACTGAAAAACAGGAGCTTGACGGCATTTTTCCTGCAATCGCTGGGGAAAAGGGAACCACTTACCAAAGCCTGTTCACTGTGATCCTGGACGAACAGTACGATGGCTATTGGCTTGAGAAATGCGCTTCTATTGTGGGCGAGGAAGCGGCAGAAGCAAGCGTGAAGATATTAAAATCCCACATCAGCCGTGACATCTACGGTCAGGAAGCCATCGAAACCTATGCACAGTCCGGCGGGATGGGATTTGACTGCTGGTTCATCAACGATGCACAGACCTTTGCGTTCAAAGAAAATCAAGTCACCACTACCCTGACGGATGGCACATCCAGTACACATACCTATGAATATCTGGGTGTCTACAAAGTAGGTGAGGGGGAAACAATGGAGTACGGCGGGCAGACCATTGACCCCTCTTTTGAATGCGATGTCTACAAGAGTACAGATGATGCCGGTGAGTTTACCTACTTCTTTCTCAGAGATGACACGATGGAGGAGACGTATCATATCGAGTTCCGCTATGGCAGCGATTTGGATGAGCTGCAAGGTTATTTCACCGGAAACTATGCCTATTGGCTTTCCGCCGGAATTGACAAAGATGCAGACGAAGAAACCATCCACAATGTAATCGATCTGTTTATTACAGAGAATTTGAGCGGAGAGTAATCATGAGCAAAAAACAATCCAACCTGTCCCAGCTTATGGACTATGCTGGAAACCATAGGTATCTGACATATTTATCCCTGCTGCTGTCCGCAGTCAGCGCGGTTCTGGCCCTGTTTCCCTTTGTTTTCCTGTTTCTCATCATCCGGGAAGTGATTGAGGTTTCACCCAATTACGCACAGGCCGCCAACATAGTTCGCAACGGCTGGATGGCAGTGCTGTTTGCTTTGGTGTCCATTCTTATCTACATAACTGGTCTGATGTGTTCCCACCTGTCAGCGTTCCGTATCGCGGGGAATATCCGCAAAGCGCTGATGGCACACATTGCGGTACTGCCGCTGGGCCTTATAGGGGAAATGGGCAGCGGAAAAATTCGCCGGATTGTCAACGACAGCAGCGCGGCTACCGAAACCTTTCTGGCGCATCAGCTTCCTGATATGGCGGCGGCGATTACCACACCGGTCTGCATGATCGTAATGTTGTTTCTGTTCGACTGGAGGTTTGGTCTTGTCAGTCTCCTGCCTGTTGTTCTGGGCTTTGCATCCATGTTCAAGATGACCGGGCCGCAGATGGCGAAGGATATCAAGGAGTACCAAAATGCTCTGGCAGACATGAACAATGAAGCAGTAGAGTATGTTCGCGGTATTCAGGTGGTCAAAACCTTCGGACGGACCGTTCATTCCTTCTAACGC
>CAMWSZ010000585.1 GCA_947177005.1 uncultured Clostridia bacterium
GTCCTGAAGGTGCGGCAGGCGCAACGGGAGCAGAAGGTCCAACCGGCCCCACTGGCCCTGCCGGTCCTGAAGGTGCGGCAGGCGCAACGGGAGCAGAAGGTCCAACCGGCCCCACTGGTCCTACCGGTCCAACCGGCCCTGCGGGTACCGTTACTGCTGCCGCGCCCATAGCGAATGTAGATGACCCGGCCGATCTGCAGGCTCGTTTCAACGAACTGCTGGCCAGCCTGCGCGCCGCCGGACTGCTCGGAAACTGATCCGGGTACCGGCGAGAACGGAGGGCGGCGCAGAGACGCCGCCCTCACCCGATTGATCTGCTTTCTATACAGGAGGTATTATGAAGATAGTTGTTTATGCAATCTGTAAAAATGAAGTGCAGTTTGTGGACCGCTGGATGGACTCTATGTCAGAAGCAGATCAGGCCGTCGTGCTGGACACCGGCTCCAATGACGGGACTGCCGCACGTCTGCGTGCCCGCGGCGCGCTTGTCACGGAGGAAACCGTCACGCCCTGGCGTTTCGACACCGCCCGCAACCGTTCTCTGGAGCTGGTGCCGCCGGATACGGATATCTGTGTCTGTACGGATCTGGACGAAGTATTTCATCCGGGCTGGCGCGCCGCGCTGGAGCGGGCCTGGACAGCAAATGCTTCTCAGGCATCCTACCGCTACACCTGGAGCTTCAACCCGGACGGTACGGAAGGCGTAGTCTTCTGGAGCGAAAAAATCCACACCAGACAAAATTGGCGCTGGACGCATCCGGTCCACGAGGTGCTCCAGTGGACGGGCAAGCAGCCGCCGGGACCCAAGATCTCCGTTCCGGACATCCAGCTGGACCACCATCCGGACCACACAAAATCCCGGGGCCAATATCTGCCTCTGCTGGAGCAGTCGGTGAAGGAGGACCCGGCGGATGACCGGAACGTCCATTATTTAGGACGCGAGTATCTGTACAAGGGCCGTTGGGACGACTGTATCCGTACTCTGCGGCAGCATCTGGTCATGCCCACCGCCCTCTGGCGCGACGAGCGGGCCGCGTCCATGCGGTTTATTGCCAAAGCATACGCGCAGAAAGGCGATATTCCGTCGGCGAAGGTCTGGTATCACCGGGCGATTGCGGAGGCCCCGTACCTCCGGGAACCGTATATGGACTTTGCCATGCTCCTCTACGGTCAGACAGGGCGTGACCCGTCCGCCTGGGAAGGCGTTCTGTATCTGACATCCTGTGCCCTTGCCATTGCGGACCGGCCCCGCACCTACATCTGCGAGGCCAACAGCTGGGGCAGTCTCCCCTATGATCTCCGTTCCCTCGCGCTGTATCATACGGGCCGTCCGGACGAAGCGCTGCGCATGGCGCGGCTGGCGCTGGAAGCTGCGCCGTCTGACCCAAGGCTCCGCAGGAATGTGGAGTTTCTGGAAAAAAAGCAGGAGAATCAGGATTGAAAATTCTGCCGCAGGTGGTATACTGACGGAAGCAATCAAAAATTTGGAGGCGTATGATGGTAAAAATTGCGGATCTGCATACACACAGCACGGCCTCTGACGGTCAGTACACCCCTGCGCAGCTGGTCCGTCTGGCAAAGGAGCGCGGTCTGGAGGCGCTGGCCCTGACAGACCATGATACGCTGGACGGACTGGAGGAAGCCGTCCGGACCGGCAGGGAGCTGGGGATACAGGTTCTGCGGGGTGTGGAGCTGGGGGCAAAGGAGAACCTGCATATTCTGGGCTACGGCTTCTCTCCAGACGCGCCGGGCCTGCGGAAACTGTGTGCATCCATGAAGGAGGGACGGGACCAGCGCAAGTACCGTATACTTGATTTTCTGCGGGAAAAAGGGCTTGCGCTGACCCTGGAAGAGGTAGAGGAGATTGCCGGAGGCAATATCATCGGGCGTCCGCATTTTGCACAGGCAATGGTAAAGCGCGGATATGTGTCCAGCAACCGCGAGGCGTTCGGCCGGTATCTGGACACGGAGGAGTACGGGAAAATCGAGCGGCAAAAACCGGATATGCGTACTTGTGTGGAGACCCTCCGCGGCGCGGGCGCACGGGTATCGCTGGCACATCCGTATCAGCTGCCGGAGGATGAGCTGGAAACGCTGGTCTGTACGCTGGCCGGATACGGTCTGGATGCGTTGGAGTGCTATTATCCCCGCCATACGCCGGAACAGCAGGCGTATTATCTGCGTCTGGCAGACAAATATCATCTGCACATCACCGGCGGCAGTGATTTCCACGGCGAACGTGTAAAGCCGGATATCTCTCTGGCGGCGCTTTCGCTGGAACTGGATTGGCTCACCGGGAATTGAGACGCAAAGCGGAAGTCTGTCCAGCGGGGCAGACTTCCATGCATTTCATGCACTTCATATGGCTGTACTGCGCGATTTCAATCTGGTTTTCGGGCCGGCTGCGGAAAGCAGCGCACGCCTGCATATTGATCCCGTGTTCGGAGAGCGCCCCGGCCGGGCAGGCGCCGATACCCAGCCTGCAATAACCGCAGCCCGAACCAATGTACTCCGCGCACCGGGAATCGCCGCCCCTCAG
>CAMWSZ010000586.1 GCA_947177005.1 uncultured Clostridia bacterium
GTGTTCGCCAGACCGATTACGGATTGATCCGCCGTCTGAGCGAACCCTTTCCGGAACAGCAGATCGGGCAGGAGATGTTCTAAAAGTTTTAGTAGACTTCCGGCGCAAAATGTGGTATGTATGTTGGCTGACCAAAGAGAAAGGAGCGTGAAAGCATTGCGCTGCAATATTTACAAGGACCAGATGGAAAGCGCGGAGGTGTTTGGGAAACCGGTGCTGTATACCAGCCTGCAAATCGAGCGGGAGTCCATACCGGAGCATTGGTACTGCTACGATTTGGCAGCGTCAGACAGGAATCCGGTCAAGCCTGCTGCTTTGGAGGACAACGCGGTATGGAATCGGGTTGGTACCGTCCTCTCCCCCGTCCCGCTGAAGCGGGAAACCACCCAGTCCCGTCCGATCAAAAACAGTTTCTGTCTGCATGAGGAACAGTTGAGTCTGGCGGAGTTCTGTGAGAACAACCATCTGGACTGCCCCCAGGACCCACGGAAATATGTACTGCGCCCCGCTTCTCCCAGTAAAGAAGCGGGGCAGTTCTATTCCCAGATGGACATGGAGAAGGATGCGGAAGCCGGTACGATAGGCCATCTGCGGATCGATTTCGGACGGGGCAAAGCATTCCACAGTACATGGTGGCCCCATAACGATGATAAATGGAATACCCCGGAGTTCAAGGCGGCGTTTCAGGAGTTCGTGGATGAGCTGCGTGTTCGAGGTCCGCTGAAAAATGAAGCCGCCATGTGCCGGTGGTGTTACCGGTATCCGGAGGGCGAGATCGAGCAGGAGCGAGTCGGGTTTGTAGCGGAAACAGCGGATTACCGGTTCTGCCTGCGCTGCAGCACAAGGAGCGGTGATTACAGCTACATCTACTGCTATGATTTGAATCAGCAGCGGTTGGCAATGGAGCCAATTGATCCGGTGCAGCAAGAGCCTGACGGACCTGAACAGAGTATGACGATGGGAGGAATGGCTTGATGCGGAAAGCAATTCAGGCACCAATCTCCAGAGAAGACTTCCAAAAGCATCTGCTGGACCGCTGCAGCACGTTAAATGTTCGCCGGAACGATGGTGCGGTTCTATCCATCGAAAGCTATCAGGCATTCCCCCAAATCAAAGTCCTGTTTGTAGCAGAGTCTGAAAAATTTCATGACACGGTAGAGATATGTGGGATGCATGATGAAAAGACGGGGGAATTTCGCTTCCTGAATGATCGGCTGGCTGGGCTCGTAGAGGGCATACAGGAACCGGAGCGGTGTGACAGCAATGCGCAGAGTTCAGAGGAAATCTATGAGGGAATCTGCCGCTATGCAAAGGAGGCAGTGGAACAGAAGGGCTATCAATTCGACAGCAAACTGCGCCGGCTGTTCGCTGAACAGAAAGAGAGTATTCAGGCCGGTCTCTCCGCTATACCAGCCTATGCTGCGCAGCTCTCGGCAAGAGGTGAGACGGATGCTGTGCAGGAGATACGGGAATACGCCCTAAAAATGCTGGACTACTGGAAAAGTCCAGTCTATGAGATATATGAGAGAGGATACGAGAAGGTTCGGCAGCAATACGCACAAAAAATTGACGGGATGGTATTAAAGGCCGCAGAGTCCGGACAAGCGCCCCAATTTGATGAAGACGGAGCAGCGCAGATTCTGAACTGTCTTGCGGTTCATGCAGCAGAAGCGGCTGTGTCTGATGGGAATGCGGATGAGGTACGGTCCTGCTGCCGCATAGCGGAACGGATTCTGGATGAATATCCTGAGATACGGAATGTCTTTCAGGAGGATTTCCAAAATGATTCGGTGATAGCCGAAGCCATCGAAGCAAGCCGCCAGGAACCAGACGGCCCCGAACAGGGAATGATGATGGGAGGTCCAGGTTTTGGATAAGAAAAACGAACCAATCTGTGAATATGAAACAGATATACACAAATGCATTGCCGGCCTGACCGAATATGCAGGCGGCCTGGCAGCAAACAGGCAGGAAGACAGGCTCCACTGGCTGTATGGGTATATTGAGGATATGGCCGAATTCTGGGGAATAGAAAATATTGACCGGTATCTTACCGCATTTGAACAGACTGTATCAGAGGCCCGCAATACCGGACAGGCGGCGGAACTGAGCGAACAGACCAGGGCGGATATCCTGACCGGACTGGAGCAATACGCTGACGAGATGCTGGCCAGCTGCGAGGAGCAGGATCTGTGTTACACAGGCTGCGTCAGGTTTATGCAGGAGCTGAAGGAGGAGTGGCAGTACTATCCAGAGCAGAAGACAGAAAAGCCGGACTGCGCTCTGATCGGAGAAGACGGCAATATCTTTAATCTGAGCAGTATCGCTGCCCGCACGCTGCGGGAAAACGGACTCCAGGAACAGGCGGAGGAGCTGCAGAGACGAATATTTGACGGTGGATGCGGCGATTACTCCGCTGCGCTGCGGGTAATCAGTGAGTATGTAAACATCACGGAGAAGCCGGAGCAGGGCATGATAATGGGAGGAATGTAGGATGAGCGAAATACCGAAAGGCTGGCAGGACTTCCTGCGG
>CAMWSZ010000587.1 GCA_947177005.1 uncultured Clostridia bacterium
GCGGTGGGGGACCGGGTGGAGGGACAGGTCCCGTTCCTGCTGGACTATTTCGCCACCGAGGAGTCCTGGACCGAAAACAAGGACGGCAGCCGTACACCGAAAAAAACCTCCAATTATTACTATGTCCTCCCCGCCGGGGAAGACTTCATCGGCCTGACGGTCACTCCCGGCAGCTCCGGCGACGCCAATAAGCTGGTGGAGCAGACCTATGACTTCCTCGACGGCGGCGCGGAACCGGATGCCGTGCTGGAAGTGACCGGCCGCGTGTGCGAAATGGAGGATGATCTGGCCTCCATGTTCGCGGAGGAGCTGCGGGACTATTACGATTACAGCGACCACGACCTGTCGGCGCTGAAGCCGTATTTGATTGTGGAAAACCGCAGCTTTACGGCGGTGCGGGTTCTGTTCGCTGCGGGAATCCTTATCGCGCTGCTGGGCGTGTTCGTGCTTGTGCGGCGCTGGAAAAAGTGCAGCGTCCCCGAAAGCTCCAGTTAACATTTGACAGCTAAGGCGTACTGCCTTAGCTGTCTTTTTCGGTCCTTCTATTTTTTTGACAGATATTGGTCCGCCGCCAGCAGAACGTCCTCATCCGACGCGAACGTAATCAGAGAACACGCCTCCTGAAACGAAAACCACCCGATTTCCGCAATTTCCTCCTCCTGCGCGTGTTCCTGACCGCCGGAGGGGCTGGCGGTAAAGAATACCACGTCCTTCACAACCCCCGCTTTCGGGTAATAGGTCACGGTCCGCCGGAACCCCGTATCAATCGCAGTCTCCAGACCGGTCTCCTCCAAGATTTCCCGCCGTGCGGTGCCGGCCTCCTTCTCCCCGGCCTCCATGTGCCCCTTGGGAAAACTCCAGTGCCCGCCGTTGTGCCGGGCCAGCAGATACTGCCGCTGGCCCTCGCGCTCCCGCCAGACCACCGCGCCGCAGGATTTTTCCTCTTCGGCCTTGAGAAAGACGCCGCCGCTGCCCCACGCCCACTGTCCGCCGTGGGCGCCCAGCTCAAAATGGTACTTGGCGATCCCCAGATCCACCAGGGAAAATTCGTGCTGTCCGGTGACATGCGCCTGCACGGTGCCGTCGTTGTTCCAGACAAACTGATACGCCTGCCGGTTTCGTGCGGAGGGGGCACGCTGTACCGACGCGATGCCGGACATGAACCAGCTTGGCGCGCCGCTGTAATTCCGGGCCAGCTCGGCGGAGGTTCTGGTATTGCGTTTGGTCGCCATTGCGATGAGCTTTTCCCGTCCGCCCTGCTCCTCGGGCGCGCCCAGCGCCGCCACGCACACCAGAGATTCCCCCGGCTCCAGATGCCGCAGGCAGTTCGACTTGTCGTAGGTGCCGCCGACCCAGCAGGTCCCTAACCCCATTGCCGCCGCGGTCAGCACCAGTTCTTCGCCGAAATAGCCGCATTTTTCCTCCAGATACGGGTCGTTGCCGGGCCCGGCAAACACAAAATAGTTGCGCACGCCGCGCAGCATACCGTAGCTTTTCAGCCGCGCAAACGGCTCGGGCCGTTCGCACACCAGCCGGACACGCAGGCCGGAGCGCTCGTTGCACAGCCGGACCGCCTTGCCCAGTTCTTCCCGCTGGAGGGAGGTCAGGGGGTCGGGACGGTAGCGGCGCACAGAGGTCCTGGTCAAAACAACATCTGTCAGGTTCATAGCTATACCTCCTCGTTCTTCCTTCAAGGCCAGATGTCAATATTCTCCTGTCTCTATTTTCGCCCCCGCAGGCCCTGTTGTCAAGAAAAATTTTATCAATTCATCAAAAATTTCCCGCCGGACACATCCAGATCAGTGAACTTGCCCAAAAGGGGCCTGCCTTTGTTAAATATGACGAAATTGTGAACAGGAACAAAAAACCTCTTGCATCTGCATGCGGGATATGGTAAAGTAAATGCAAATTACATACCGGACGATGTTTGCAGGTCCCCGCCCCCGCCGGTTGAAAAGGGAGCGCCGCGTGCCGTAAACATATGGAATTCTGGAGAAGTCCGCGTCAGGCGGATGCCGAAGGTGTAAGCGGTTCCCGTGATCTCTCAGGCAAAAGGACAGAACACAGACATATCTTCCCCACTTATAAAAAATTTCCGCAGTGAGGAGGGCCGGTTGTGTCACAGCTGTTTTTTTGGAGAGGCGCACCCTCTCCATTTTTTTGTTTCTTCCGGTGTGTAAGAAGGATTTTGAAAGGAGAGACGTATAATGGCAGACACTGTTGCGAAAATAAACGGTGCGATTAACGGCGTCGTCTGGGGCGTGCCCGCCCTGATCCTGCTGATGGGCGCGGGCATTTTCCTCACTATCGGCTTAAAGGGTTTCCAGTTCCGGAAATTCGGCTTTGCCATGAAAAATACCATCGGAAAAATGTTCTCAAAGCAGGAGGCCAAGGAGGGTGAAGTGACGCCCTTCCAAGCTCTCACCACTGCGCTGGCGGCCACCGTCGGCACGGGCAACATCGCCGGTATCACCACCGCCGTCACGCTGGGCGGCGCGGGTTCGATTTTCTGGCTGTGGGTCTCCGCCCTGC
>CAMWSZ010000588.1 GCA_947177005.1 uncultured Clostridia bacterium
ATGACGGCGGAGCAGTTTTTGTGGGCGTGGCTGCGCTCGGAACTGCTGGAGCCGAAGCAATTTCACTTTGAAGCGTCCCCAATCTACTATGAGGCGCTGAAAGACACGATTGAAAAGGAGGGCAAGCAGAAAGCATGATGAAATCTATCAAAGCCATACTGCGGGAGGACAAGGAGCGGTACACTGTTCCCCGCAGAGTGCAGGACGTGATCCCCGTCCGCCGTATCTGGAATGACGGCATTTTTATGGTGGGCGGCAGGTTCGCAAAGACCTATCAATTTTCCGACATCAATTATCTGGTAGCCAGCCGCGAGGACAAGGAATCCATGTTCCTGATCTACTCCGAACTGCTCAACAGTCTGGATTCCGGCGCGGCTACTAAAATCACCATCAACAACCGCCGCATGAACCGGGCCAACTTTGAACAGTCCATCCTCATGCCCATGCGGGGCGATGGGCGGGATGTGTACCGGCAGGAGTACAATCAAATGCTGCTGGACAAGGCCACCGGCGCAAACGGTATCATGCAGGAGAAGTATATCACCATCACCGTGGCGAAAAAGGACATTGAAGAAGCCCGCACCTATTTCGCCCGTGTGGGTGCTGACCTGACCTCCCACTTTGCCGCCCTGGGTTCCAAGTGTGTGGAGTTGACCGCTTCGGACAGACTGCGTATCCTCCACGACTTCTATCGCACCGGCGAGGAAGGCGATTTCCACTTTGATGCACGGGACATGATGCGCAAGGGCCACGACTTCCGAGACTATATCTGCCCCGACAGTATTGAGAAGAACAGCGACTATCTCAAGCTGGGTGAAAAGTATTGCCGGGTGCTGTTTCTGAAAGACTATGCCAGCTATATCAAGGACGGCATGGTGACGGAGTTGACCGATTTCAACCGCAATATGATGTTGTCCATTGACATTCTTCCTGTTCCCACCGATGAAGCGGTAAAAGAGGTGGAGAACCGCCTGCTGGGTGTGGAGACAAACATCACCAACTGGCAGCGCCGCCAGAACGCCAACAACAATTTCTCTGCGGTCATTCCCTACGACATGGAACTCCAGCGGAAAGAAGCCAAGGAGTTTCTGGACGATCTGACCACCCGCGACCAGCGCATGATGTTCGCCGTCATTACGATGGTGCTGACTGCGGACAGCAAGGAACAGTTGGACAGCGACACCGAAGCCGTCCAGTCTGTTGCCAGAAAGCATATGTGCCAGCTTTCTGTTTTGAAGTTCCAGCAGTTGGACGGCTTGAATACGGCTCTGCCCATCGGCACCAGGAAGATCAACGCTTTCCGCACTCTGACCACAGAGAGCCTTGCGGTGTTCATGCCCTTTAAGGTGCAGGAGATTCAGGACAAGGGCGGCATCTATTTCGGGGAGAACGCCATTTCCCACAACCTTATCATGTGCAACAAAGAAAATCTTTTGAATCAGTCCGCATTTCTGCTGGGCGTTCCCGGCTCCGGCAAGTCCTTTTCTGCCAAAGAGTTGATCTCTTTCCTGATGCTGAACACCGATGATGATATTCTGATCTGCGACCCGGAGGGTGAGTTTGGCCCGCTGGTAGAAGCAATGGGCGATTTAGGCTCCGTTGTCCGTGTGGCGGCGGGCGGGAAAGACCGGCTCAACGCTATGTATATGGTGGAGGGTTACGGCGAGAACAATCCTATCGTGGAGAAATCTCAGTTTATCATGTCCCTCATTGAGCAGATCGACAAGAACAGCGTCGGCCCCCAGCACAAATCCATCATCGACCGCTGCACCGCCGCTGTGTACCAGGAGGCATTGCAGACGGGTATTGCCCCAACCCTCTGTACTCTGCGGGAGAAACTTTTGGAGCAGCCGGAGGACAAAGCGAAAGAAATCGCCCTGTCCCTGGAGCTGTTTACCACTGGCTCTCTGGATGTGTTCGGCCACGTCGGGACGGTTGACCTGGACAAGCGTATCCTGGTTTTTGATATTCACGACCTGGGGACGCAGTTGAAGCCCACCGGCCTGCTGGTCATTACCGACACCATTCTGAACCGGGTAACGCTGAATTGGAGGAAGGGCAAGCGCACTCACGTCTTTATTGACGAGTTCCATGTAGTCTTTGAGAATGAGTACAGCGGTGCGTTCTTTAACTCCGCGTGGCGGCAATTCCGCAAGCGCAACGCCTACCCCACCGCCATCACGCAGAACGTGGAGTATCTGCTGGATTCTGTGCAGGCCAGCACCATGCTGTCCAACTCCGAGTTTGTGGTCATGCTCAACCAAGCAGCCAGTGACCGGGAAAAGCTGGCGCGGCTGCTGAATATTTCTTCCGAGCAGATGAGCTATATCACCAATGCCGACGCCGGGTGTGGCCTTATCAAATACGGTTCTGCCCTGGTGCCGTTTGTGAACCGATTCCCCCGTGACACGAAACTCTATCAACTGATGACCACCAGACCCGGCGAGGGTGTATTTGGTGGCGAGACAGCGCGGCAGGCATGAAGCCCGCTGTTCTTTTATGGATGGAGGTGTCAAGATGCCACTTAAAAT
>CAMWSZ010000589.1 GCA_947177005.1 uncultured Clostridia bacterium
TCCCTATAAGGCCGAACCTTACAGGGACGATCTCTTATGCTGGTACAGCAAGTTTCTCAATAGAAATTCCCTGCGCAAACAAGGCAGAATACATATGGATACACCTGCGGCAGCTGGCAAAGTACGCCTGCATTTCGATGGGATCACCGTAGGATTTCCAAAAGCCGCAGCAAGTAAAATTCCGCCCATGATTTTCAATGAAGCCGGTCACATCCCGCAGCGGGTAGCCCAGAAACAAGCCGATCTCATGGGGAAACTCCGGCTGTGTTTTCAACCGGAAAGAAAGCTCTGTCAGCAGGCCGTCCAGGTCCGGCGCAAAGTAACCCATCTTCTCCAAAAATTCCCGGCAGTCCTCATCCGACAAAATCTGCTTCAACTGCTTCCGGCGGTATACATAGATCATCATGGAACCGCAGCCGGGACGTTCCAGAAGAATTTGAACGGACAGTCCCAAAGGGGCCAGCTGTTTGTCCCATAAGTTGACCTTTTGCCGTGTTATCTCCGGGATAGGGGACTTGATACAAAAGATACTGCCCAGTTTTAATCCCGCCAGCGTGGGGGCGCATTGCCGAACCAGAACCGCTTCAAAAGTTCGCGTATCCCCGGCTGTCACCATGCGGCCAGCTTTCCGCCCAGTTCTTTGCAGGCCGCTTCTCCGTCCGCGTCCGGCGCCTCGTTCACGATGAGGCCGTTCTCTTCCAAAAGGTTCGCACCGGCGTTTTTGCACCGGCTGCACCAGTCCCGCATCCATGCGCCGTCCCCCCAGCCGTAAGAACCGAACAGGGCAATGTTCTTTCCACTCAGGGAACCTTCCAGCGCGGTAAACATCGGGTCAAACTCGCTCTCCTCCAGGACCTCATCGCCCATAGCGGGGCAGCCAAAAGCCACCGCGCTGAAATCTGTCAGTTTCTCCGCAGAGAAGCTGTCCGTCCCAAACAGCTCCACTTCGCCGCCCGCAGTCCGGATACCATCGGCAATAAAGTTTGCCATAGCCTCTGTGTTGCCGCTTCCGCTCCAATACACAATTGCGATCTTGTTCATACTGTTGCTCCTTTGCAAATCATTTCTGGTTATAGTTAGTTCTTGCTAACTTCGGCTGGAATAGAATCCCCACAAGGGAAATCCTTATGGGGCCACCTGAGATTAGCTGCAACTAACTACATTGATACAATACCACATAGCTTAATACTTTGTCAAGAGCATTTTGAAAAATTCCTGATATCTTGCGTTCTAAAAAGTGTGACCGCCGATTCGCTGTAAAAGAAATTGGGCGCATAAGCCTGTAAACAGCCCAGTGAGGATGCCTGAAACCAACAGTACAGGCAGATAAGCGGCTACACCGGGAGTTTGAGTAATAAACACCGCCGCGATAATCTGCCCTATATTATGAGCTACAGCCCCTAACACGGAACACACCCATATCTGTTTTCCCGTTACCAGCTTTCTCATGACCAGCATAATCAAATAGCAGCAAAAGCCGCCGGTGAGGGAGTAAAAGATCGTCATACCGCCTGAAAATAAACTTCCCAGGATAATACGTGACAACAAGATCATGGCTGCCGGGCCAGCTCCCAGGACGAAGACAGCATAAATGGTTACAATATTGGCCAACCCCAATTTAATTCCGGGAATGGGAGCCAGCGGTGGAATCTGAGCTTCCAGAACAAAAATGGTCAACGCAATAGCTGTAAGCAGCGCCATAAAAACCAGTTTTTTTGTATGAATACGATTCATCCTGCCACCCCATCCAGTTCACTTTGTTTGCTTTGCTCCTCAATTTGAATGACCAGACGGTTGGGCAGACACACAATAGGCATAACGCTGGCAGATATCCATCCCTGACGGACGCAGATCTGATCTGGGCATTCAGCGCAGGAAACACAGATGCGGCCTGGCTCCACTTGAATGGTATTGCTTCCGGTGGGACTGTCCACAGTAAACTCGTAAGAATCGTCAGACTGAGACAAGTCAATAGAGCGGATACACTTTCCGTCCAAATAGATATTTGCCATTGTTCCCGAAGTTTGTCCCGCCACCAGTGCGGTAAACACACCTGATATGACCAGCAGTCCAGCAATCAGGATCACCCAGAACCTGGTGCTTTTCATTCGGATACTACCTCCAGTTCATGATCCTTCCAATCCGTATAGAGCGAGAAGCTGTCCTTTATTCCCTCGCTGATCGTCACAGTCCCGTCTTCATCAATGAGGATAAAGTCAAAATCATCCCGGCCGCGCCAGAAATCAATGGCGCGATCTTTCCCCATAACGAATAAGGCTGTGGAGAGAGCATCGCTTAAAAGGCCAGATTCAGATACTATTGTGACAGATACAAGACCATTTTGTGCGGGCCATCCGGTGGATGGATCAATGATATGCCAGTAAATCTGACCATCTTCCTCAAAGTATCGTTCATAACCGCCAGAAGTGATGACAGCTTTTTCATCCACTTCCAGCACTCCCGCATAGCCATCCCCAGAGGGAGCCTGGACAGCTATATGCCAGAGGGTACCGTCAGGCTTGGTACCCAG
>CAMWSZ010000590.1 GCA_947177005.1 uncultured Clostridia bacterium
TCCGCTGGTCGATGATCCGCTGGGCCTCCCGGGGGGAGAGGTTGGTGAGGGTGATATAGTTGCCCATGAGGAAGCTGAGCCGGGCGTCGTCGTCCTTGAAGTAGAGGGTATCCCGGCACCCTGGGGCCATCTGGTCCACGAAGCAGAACAGGCAGTGGTTGGAGCAGGGCCGGGGTTCGTCCATGAGGTAGGTCTCGAAGTTCAGACCCAGTTCGACCGCCTCATCTTTTTTCACCTCCACCGTGCGCCGGGAGCCGTCAGGATTTTCCAAAACCAGCGCCGGGTCGCGGTCATAGCCGAAAAAGCGGTAATCCAGCACATCCTCCACAACGTGTCCGCTGATGGAGATCAATTTTTCTCCCACCCGGACCCCTGCCTGTTCCGCCGGGGAGTGGCGGTCAATGGATGTGATGACTGTACTCATGGGAACCTCCCGGAACAATGTTTTTGAGTCTCTATCCTAATGAGTATACTGTAAATTCTTCCCCATTTCAATATCAAATTCCACGGAATCCGCCGCCTCCGCGGAAAAATAATAGGGACCAGAGACAAATTTCCCTGATCCCTGCTGGTTTTTGTGTCCAATCCGTCAGCTCATCTTTCTCAGCTTCTCCAGAACCGCCGAAAACTCCTCATTCAGCGGACACTCCAGCTCCACCGCGTCTCCCGTCCGGGGATGGAGGAACCGCAGTCCCACCGCGTGCAGACACTGCCCGGTCAATCCGGGAACCGGTTTCTTGTTTCCGTACACCGTGTCGCCGTAAATCGGGTGTCCGATGTACGCCATATGCACTCTGATCTGGTGGGTGCGCCCGGTTTCCAGACGGCACCGCACATGGGTATAGCCGGGGAAGCGCTCCAGAACCTCCCAGTGGGTGACGGCGTTTTTTCCGCCGTGGTCCGTGACGGCCATTTTTTTCCGGTCGGTATGGTGTCTGCCGATGGGCGCGTCCACGGTACCGCTATCCTCCCGGAAATTCCCCACTGCGATTGCCTCGTAAGTCCGGGCCAGCGTATGGTCCTGCAGCTGGGCGGAAAGGGCCTGGTGGGCGGCATCGTTCTTGGCGGCAATGATAAGCCCGCTGGTATCCCGGTCGATCCGGTGGACGATCCCCGGGCGCAGCGCACCGCCGATCCCGCTGAGGCTGTCGCCGCAGTGATAGAGCAGGGCGTTGACCAGCGTGCCGTCCGGGTGGCCGGGAGCGGGGTGGACCACTAAGCCAGCCGGTTTGTTCACCACAATGACGTCCTGATCCTCGTAGACTACATCTATCGGGATATCCTGAGGCAGAGCCTCAATCGGTTCCGGGTCTGGAAGCGTGACGGCGACGGTTTCACAGCCCGTAAGCTTGCAGCTTTTTGCGGCAGGCTTGCCGTTTACCGTAACCTGACCGATTTCGATCAGCCGGGCGGCGGCAGAGCGGGTCAGCTCCGGCAGCGACGCCGCCAGAAAGCTGTCCAGCCGCGCCCCGGCGTCCTCACTGGCTGTCGGAAGGATTTTCGGTTCCATGTTCGGCTCCTTCCTCCGGTTTCGCTGCCGTTTCCTTGTCATAGAGGAACAGGTAGTAAACCGCAAAGACAATCACACCGCACACCACCAGCATATCCGCCACATTAAATACTGGGTAATTGATAAACTGGAAATGGAACATATCCACCACATATCCCAGTCTTACCCGGTCCACAAGATTTCCCAAACCGCCGCCCAGAATCGCCGTCAACGACCACATGCCCAGCGGATGGGAAAAGAATTTCATCACCAGCAGCGCGGCAATCCCGGCCATCAGCACCGCCGTCAGCGCCGTCAGCATCCAGGTATGCCCCTCCAGAATGGAGAACCCGCCGCCGGTATTCTGAATATAGAACAATTCAACAAATCCGGGGAGCAGGGGGGAGTGCTCATACAACGCCAGATTTGACACCACGTAATATTTGACCCCCTGATCCGCCGCGATACACAACAGGATCGCCAGGATATATGGCATACGCTTATACCTCCAGCTCTTTGAGGATGTCCTTATTCACGTCATTGCTGGCCCAGACACTGCAGCGGTCCTTCAGATCCAGCGGCTTGCCGTCCAGGGTGCAGATAAAGCCTCCGGCCTCGGTGACGATCAATTCTCCCGCCGCGTGGTCCCAGGGGGAGAGGATGTATTCAAAGAACAGATCCGTCCGTCCGCAGGCCACGTTGCACAGATCCAGCGCCGCCGCGCCCATCCGCCGGAAATCACAGCTGCGCTTGAACAGCTGGGTTGTCACCCGCATGGTTGGCTCCAGATACTGCCGGTGGTAAATCGCCGTACCCATGCCGAAAATGCCCTGCTCCAGCGGGCGCTGGCTGACGTGGATGGGCTGGCCGTTGAGGAACGCGCCGCATCCCCGTTGTGCGGAGAACATCTCGTCCTTATAAGGGTCGAAAACAACGCCGTATTCTATCACGCCGTCATGGGCCAGGGCTACCGAGATGGCGCTCTGTTTCAAACCGCGGACGAAGTTTGTCGTAC
>CAMWSZ010000591.1 GCA_947177005.1 uncultured Clostridia bacterium
ATCAGGGCGCGGTAATCAGTTGTCCGGAGTTCAAGGTGGGCGCAGCCTACCATGTATATGTGGGGGGCGGCGTGCAGGGTACGGAGACCGACGGCCTCTACAACGCCTCCACCGTTACCGGCTTTACCGGCGCGGTGCGCCAGCAGTATACCGGCACGGATGTAGGCCGCGGGCCGGGCGGTGGGATGCGTCCCAATGGAATGCCTGACGGAGAGCGCCCCGAGGGCGGAATGCGTCCCGAGGGGGAGATGATGCGTCCGGAGCGTCCGGAAGGCGATATGGTGCCTCCTGACGGGGCACGTCCGGACGGAGATAAAATGAATGGAGAGCGTCCCGAGGGCTGGATGCCCGGTATGCGCCCCGACGGAGAGTTTGGCGGGATGCCTGCCGGAAACGAAGGCCCTGCTTCTGTGGAGTTCTACATGACGGACAAGGTCAACGCCTTCAGCGGCGTGACGGATGAGACCGGCAGTAAGGATGAGACAACAGACAGTATAAAGTTCGCCGATGTTTCCAATAACGCATATTACAGCGAGGCGGTCCGCTGGGCCGTGGAGCAGGGGATCGCTTCCGGGACCGGCAGCAATACCTTCTCCCCCAATGCCAACTGTACCTGTGCGCAGATCCTTACTTTCCTCTGGCGTGCGGCCGGGTCCCCCGACGCGGAGAACGACGGCACGCTTGCGGTCAGGGAGAGCGATTATTACTATCAGGCCGCGCTGTGGGCCCGTGAACAGGGCCTGATCGAGACATTTGAGCCCGGCAGTCCCTGCACCCGCGGCACGGCAGTCTATTTCCTGTGGAGGGCGTCGGGGAGCCCCGCCGCCGCGGACACCAGCTTTACTGACGTTCCCGCCGGTGCGGACTATGCGCAGGCCGTGGCCTGGGCGGCGGAAAACGGCGTCGCTTCCGGCACCGCCGCCGGGACCTTCTCCCCTGATGCCGTCTGCACCCGCGGACAGACCGTCACTTTTTTGCACCGCGCCTTTGCGGAATAATCCCAATCCAAGGCGGGGGACGGACCGGCGGTCCGTCCCTTTTGCCGTCCATGCCCGGTTTTGACTAGAATATTTTCCCAAATTCTCCAGTATTCTATAATCTGGACATCCCCGGCAGAACGGCTTCCCCAAAATTTTATCATTTTTTTTCGCTTACACCATTGCATTTATAAAAATTTATGGTAAACTTAGAATTGTACACAGGCGGACTTTTCTAAAGACCAGCCGCAAGAACGGAGAGGATAGGAGGTATCAAAGCAGAGAGGGGCTAAACATTTGCAGCTTTTCATTTAGCCGGTTGTTATGTACTTTCAGCCGGCCGCAATCCCAAACGCATAAGTTCAGGTGTTCAAAAATCAATTTTATGGCAACATCCGTATCTGCTCCATTATAACTACATAGCCGCGGCACGGATTGCTTGTCAGACAAGGAGTAGAAACTATGCTGAAAAACATGAAAATCCGGGCCAGGATGCTGGTATCCTACTTGATTATCGTCGCCTTCCTGCTGATCACAGGAATTATTTCGGTTGTGATGATCAACCGTGTGGCGGACAGCCTCCAGTCATTCTATGACAATCAGTTCCAGTCCGTGACCAACGCCATGGATATCCGCAGAAAGTGCTTTGTCGTCCGCACAAACATGCTCAACGCGATGCTCACCGATGACCTGACCGAGACCAACGAAAACATCAACACAGCCAAGTCCGAGCTCCAGGATATGTACACGCTGCTCAGTTCCCTGGAAACCACCTTCTTGGGAGAGCAAAGCCTTTTGACAACAGTAAAGGCAGACTTGGACTCTTGCACGGCGACGCTGGACTCGGTCGCCGACCTGTCCCTGCGGAACCTGCGCGATGATGCCTATGAAATGACACGCAGCGTCTTTCGTCCCTACGTGGAGGATATCGGGGACGTCATGAAGACAGTCGGCGACACCGCGAAAGCAAACGCCCTGAAAAAGGTTGAGGAGGCCGACCAGATGTCCACAATGGCGGTCATTGTCGTGGTCCTGTTTATCGCTGCCAGTGTAGTCGTCAGTGTTCTCATGGCCGCGATCATGGGCAACAGCGTGTCAAAGCCTGTTCAGGAGATGAACCGCGCCGCTCAGGAAATGGCTAAGGGCAACATGAACGTAGAGGTCACCTATGAGTCCAAAGATGAGCTGGGAGAAATGGCCAATGACATCCGCCTGATGACAGGCAATGTGCGCCGGGTCATCCAGGATATCAACTACTGTCTGGGCGAACTGGCCGCCGGCAACTATACCGCCAACTCCCAGGACCCCGATGCCTATACCGGCGACTACCGGGCCATCCGCGACTGCATGAGAAGCCTCCGGGATACCATGCACGAAACCCTGGTGCAGATCAATCTGGCCGCCGATCAGGTCAACGCCGGCGGCGATCAGGTGTCCAACAGCGCCCAGGCTCTGGCGCAGGGCGCTACCCAGCAGGCCAGCGCCGTCCAGGAGCTGTCCGCCACCATCGCCGAGATCTCCAGCCG